>DATCJM010000405.1:0-5686 GCA_036562805.1 Sphingomicrobium sp. | reverse complement strand
AGCTCGCGCTCCGTCGGGGAAACCGGCTTGGCGACCCGCTCGAACGTCGGTTCGGTCGGATCGACAAGCGCAGGACGGTGACGCGAGCCGGCGGGCGATCCTCCGCTGCGTTCGCGGAAGAAGCGCTTCACGATGCGGTCCTCGAGGCTGTGGAAGGTGACGACGGCCAGACGCCCGCCGGGGCGCAGGGAGCGTTCGGCCGCCGCCAACCCCTGTTCGAGCTCGTCGAGCTCGGCATTCAAATGGATCCGGATCGCCTGGAACGTGCGCGTCGCCGGATCGCTTTTCTGGCCGGGGCGGAAGCCGGCGGCGCGGCGAACGATCGCCGCGAGCTCGGCGGTGCGCTCGACCGGACGCGCGGCGACGATGGCGCGGGCAATCGCCCGGGCGCGCGGCTCCTCCCCGTAGTCGCGCAAGACCCGGGCGATCTCGGCCTCGTCGGCCGAATTCAGGAATTCGGCGGCGGTCACGCCCGACTTCGACATGCGCATGTCCAGCGGCCCGTCAGCCTGGAATGAAAAGCCGCGCTCGGCGCGGTCGATCTGCATCGAGGAGACGCCGATATCGAGCGCGATGGCATCGACCTGGCCGATACCACGGTCGGCGAGGACCCGATCCATCTGGCTGAAGCGCTCCTCTACCAACGTCAGGCGCGGGTCCGGGACGAGTGACTGGCCGGCTTCGATAGCTTCGGGATCCCGATCGAAGCCGATCACTCGTCCCGCCCCCGCTGCGAGCATGGCCTGCGTGTAGCCGCCCGCTCCGAATGTGCCGTCGACGAGCGTGTCGCCGCCGTGGATCGCAAGCGCGTCGATCACTTCGCTGACCAGCACCGGCACATGTGGGGCCTGTTTCGTGCCGGTGCTGGTCATGACGTCCTCCGCTCTTCGAGGCGGAAGTTGGCGATGTCCTTCAAATCATCGGGAATGCGCGGGTCCTTGAGCAACCGCTGCGGGTTCCAAATCTGGAACGTCTCGCCGGTGCCGAGAAACAGAGCGAGATCCTCGATCTCGCCCTTGCGGCGCATCATCGGGGGCATGAGGATGCGGCCGGAACTGTCGTAAGGCACTTCTTCGGTGGCCGCGAAAGCCATCAGGTTGCGCTGCTGATATTCGAGCTCGGCGTCGGGGCTGGTCTCTTCCTTCTCGAGCAGCCGCTCGAGCTTCGCATGCTTCAGCGCAGCGTAGGCGGGGTCGTAGGCGCTGAGGCACGGGAAAGCCTCGTGCTTGGCAAGCACGATCGTGCGTGCGTCGCCACGGCGCTCGACTACGGAACGAAGGAATGCGGGAATGGAGACGCGGCCCTTTGCGTCGACCGCGTTCAGCGCGCTGCCCTGAAACAGATGCTCTAGCGCCACTTGCACTCCCCTTCGCAGCGCAAGCGGCACCGTTCGCGAAAACACACGCCGTCGCGTGCGCCGCGTCAGGTTCGAATCGACGGGTTAGCCCCCCGCGCTACAGCTCTTGTAGGTAACTCAACGAGTTGCGGGATACAATGGGATTTTATGGGTAAGAACGGGATTGGATGGTCAGTGGCGGATTTCCGCGGATTTCTAATCGGGCCGCGGCGGGATGTTCTAGGCTTGTTCCTGTTCCTCTCCTTGTGGATAAATCTGTGATTTAGCGAATCACCGGCGGTCGAGCGTGCCCAGCTCGGCGAGCAGCCCATCGAGATTATGGGACGCGTTCGAGCCGAGCTCGCTCGTATCGAGCAGGTCCGCGTCCGCGACTACAGACGCCGCCCCCTTCCCCACAGCGCAGCGCGCCACGAAGCGGTCGTGGCTTATGTCGCAGCGACCGACCAGCGTGCCAGGCGAAATTGTCAGCACGTCGAAGCCGCCCAACTTTCTCACGGCCGGACCTCGCTTGTCCGGCGCATCCAGGCGCAGGCCCCAATGGCCCAGCAGCCCGGAGTCCATGAACATGGTCGCAGGCCGCAACAGGTCGCCCAGCGGACGGCTGCTCGGCCATTCGAGCGCAGGATCGGCGAGCAGCACGACGCGGCCGCCGCGCCGCACCCAATCGTCGAGCGCGACGAGGTCCTCGGCCGGTTGCGCAAGCGGCTGCGCCATCAGCAAGAGTCGGCCCTTCGCGAGCTCGCCGGAGTCAGCGACGCTGATCGGAACCACGTGATAGCGCGTCTGCAGCGCGGCGACCGCCGGAGAACCGTTATGCTCAATCGAAAAGTCCTCGCCGAACACGAGCGGAAGGCTCGTGAGCAAGAGCAAGGTAGGACGCTCGTTGGGCGGGCGTGGCGGCAACGGCCTCGGTCCGCTTTCGCGCGCCACGACTGCCGCGATCAGTCCAGCGGCGATGATCGCGATCAGAATCCAAAGCCCGCGCCGGCGCGCGGGAGTCACTTCTTCTTGGCTGCGCTGTTGTTCGTCGTGTCGTCCGACCCGCCGGGAGCCACGCCGAGCTCGGCGAGCGGCTCGCTCGGCTCGTTCGACGCCGCCTGGGCGGCGCTATTGGTCGAGCCCTCGTGGCTCGAGCGGCTGATGATCGAGCCGAGCAGCACGAGCAGGAAGGCGAACGCTAGGCCCGTCAACCCGATGCGGATGCGCTGGGCGCTACTGCCGGCGTGTTGAGCCATCGCTATCGACGAAGCTATGGCTCACATCGACAATATGCAAGGAGTCGCCCTTGACGGCTGTGGTTCTGGCCGCAAATGGGCAGGACATGACTCGCACCATCCTCCTCTCGGTTGCTGCGGCCGCTGCGCTAGCCGGCTGCAACAAGCACACGATCGTCGCCGGTCCGCCGGGCTTTGACGACAACAACACCGCAGCCAATGCGAATGTGCAGCTGCCGCCGTCGATCACCGCCACCAAGCTCTACCGCTGCGCCGACAATAGCGTGGTCACCATCGATTATCTGTCGAACGGCACGTCGGCCAATGTCCGCGCGGGCAAGGAAACGACTTCGACACCCGTCTCGGCCCCGGCAGCCGGACAGCCCATGACGGCGGCCGGCGGTTATTCTGTGGAAGGATCGCCCACGTCGTCGTCGGCGAAGATCGCCGTTCCGGGTCATCCGGTCCAGACCTGCAACGCCTGACCTTTCTTGACTCTCCCTCCGCGGCCCTGAACATCGGCTGCGGAGGGGCATTTCCATGTTGATCACAAGGCGGGCATTCACTGGCGGAGCGCTGAGCGTCGCCCTTGGCGGCCAGCTTGCGGCGCCCGCGCTCGCGCAGGACACCAAGTTCGCTTCCGCCCTTGCCGCGATCCGCAGCTTCGGCGACGCGCATCTCCAGCATTTCCGCCTCCCCGGCCTGACGCTCGGCGTCACCACGCCTGACGGCTTCAGCACGGTCCTCAATTTCGGTTATGCCAATGCGGACGCGCGCACCCCGATCACCCCCGACACGCTCTTCCAGGTCGGGTCGATCAGCAAGCTGATGAACGCGGCGATGATCCATCAATTCGCCGCCGAAGGACGGCTGAAGCTCACCGACCGCGTCAGCGACCTGCTTTCCGCCATTCCGCTGCCGTCCGGCAACGCGATCGAAGTCCAGCACCTGCTCGACCACGTCGCCGGCCTTCCGGGCGATGCGCCAGCCTTCCCTGACGGCGGGTTATGGACCGCCTATGCACCGGGCGCGCATTGGCATTATTCGAATACGGGTTACGAGATCCTCGGCAAGCTGCTCGAGCATCTTGGAGGCAAGCCGCTCGACCGCCTGGCCGAGGAGCGGATCTTCATGCCGCTCGGCATGCGCAGATCGCACGGTGCGATCATTGGCGCGGACCGCACGCTCTATGCGCAGGGCTATGAAGCGGCCGACGAACTCCCTTTCGCGCTCGGCGTTCCGCTCGCCCCGGCGGCATGGGTCGACGTGACGTTCGGCGCCGGCAATGTCGCATCGACCGCCGACGACATGACGCGCCTTCTCCGCTCGCTCGCTAATGCCGCCCAAGGCCGCGGCGGCATGGGTTTGTCGCCTGACGCCGGACGAGCCTACGCGAGCCACTCGGTCCCGAGCGACGAGCGCGGGATGAGCTACGGCAACGGCCTGATGCACGTCGGCGGAAACGGCCGCGCCTACCTTCACCATACGGGCGGCATGATCAGCTTCGCGTCGTCGTTCCATGTCGACGTCGCCAGCGGAATGGGCGCGTTCGCCAGCTCGACGATCAGTGCCTTCGCCGAATATCGGCCGCGCCTGCTGACGCAATTCGCCGTCGATGCACTGACGAATGCAGCAGCGGGACGGACCCTCCCGGTGCCGCCGACGCTCGAGACGCGCCTTCCCAATGCAGCCGCCTATGTCGGCCGCTACAGCGGCCCGGCGGGCGCATTCGAAGTCCGCGCCGGCGATCCGCTAATGATCGTCGCGAACGGCCAGGCGGCCCCGCTCCAGCCGTGGGGCGGCGATGTCTTCCGCACCACGCATCCGTCATTCCGCGCGTTCAGCCTGATGTTCGAGCGCAAGGGGAACGCCGTCAGCGCCGCTTTCTGGGGGCCGTCGACTTATGTTCGCAACGGGACTGCGGCCCGAGTGCCCACGTCCGACGCCCAGCTTGCGAAACTTGCCGGCCGCTTCGTCAACGACAGCCCGTGGCTAGGCATGGCGGAGGTCGTCGAGCGCGGCGGACGGCTGTGGCTCGGCACCGAAGTCCCAATGACGCAGATCGCCGACAATCTGTGGCGCGTCGGCGACGAAAGCTGGTCGCCCGAGCGCGCTTCGTTCGCCAACTTCATCGACGGCCGTCCTCAGACCCTGATCTTCTCCGGCGAGAAGTTCGGCCGGCACGACATCTAGGCTTGCGCGACGGGGGCGGCTAGGAGCCCGCCGATGGATGTCCTCGAAGCTCCCCGCATCACGCCCGACATGGTCGCCGAGCATGGCCTCAGCGACGAAGAATATGGCCGCATCCTGAAAGCGCTCGGCCGCGAGCCCAACCTGGTCGAGCTCGGAATCTTCTCGGTGATGTGGTCGGAGCATTGCAGCTACAAGAGCTCGCGCGTCCACCTGAAGAAGCTTCCGACCGAAGCGCCGTGGGTGATCCAGGGCCCCGGCGAGAATGCCGGGGTGATCGACATCGGCGACGGCGATGCGGCGATCTTCAAGATGGAGAGCCACAATCACCCGTCCTACATCGAGCCATACCAGGGCGCGGCGACGGGAGTCGGCGGGATCCTTCGCGACGTGTTCACGATGGGCGCACGGCCGGTCGCGAACTTGAATGCGCTCCGCTTCGGCCGGCCCGATCATCCCAAGACCCGGCACCTCGTCGCGGGTGTCGTCGCCGGCATCGGCGGCTACGGCAATTGCGTCGGAGTCCCCACGGTCGGCGGGGAAGTGAACTTCGACGCGGCGTACGACGGTAACATCCTCGTCAACGCCATGACCGTCGGCGTCGCGAGAACCGACAAGATCTTCTACTCGGCCGCGACCGGCATCGGGAACCCCATCGTCTATGTCGGCTCCAAGACCGGCCGCGACGGGATCCACGGCGCGACCATGGCCAGCGCGGACTTCGCCGAGGACAGCGAGGAAAAGCGCCCGACCGTCCAGGTCGGAGATCCGTTCACCGAGAAATTGCTGATCGAAGCCTGTCTCGAGCTTATGGCGACCGATGCGATCGTCGCCATTCAGGACATGGGCGCGGCAGGCCTCACCAGCTCGTCGGTCGAAATGGCGTCGAAGGGCGGCGCCGGCATCCGGCTCGACATGAACAAGG
>DATCJM010000033.1:0-7056 GCA_036562805.1 Sphingomicrobium sp. | reverse complement strand
CCTACCAGTCGCTTCGCCGCGACGGGCTTATCGCAACGCATAGCCACATTGCGCAGATCGACGATTGGTCGCGCCTCGCCGAGGTTGGCGATTTCGATCCGGCCTATCTGTTGCTGGACGAGCCGACGGCGGGCGAGCGGCCGGACGCCGAACCGGCGACGCGCTATTCCGTGGCTTGAGCAACGACCGGGAGTGACATGACGAAGATCAATCCGGCTGCGTAGCAATCTGCGGTTCAGGATCGCGGCATAGTTTTCGCGCGGTCAAAATAGCCCACCAACGGAGGATGTTCTCGTGACGAAGCTTCCTGCTTTCGCATTCGTCGGTGCCGCCGCCGTCGCGCTCGCCGGGACCGCCATCGCAGCAAACCCCAGGACCCATGTAATGAGCGTTCCGCTTCCGGATGGCTCGGTCGCCCGCGTCGAATATGTCGGCAACGTCGCGCCCAGGGTCACGGTCGCACCGCGGCCGATGGCCGATGCGGATATGCCCTGGGCAACGCCATTCCCATCGTTTGGCGGCTTCGACCGGATCATCGCCGACATGCAGCGCCGGTCGCAGGAGATGATCCGTCAGGCGCAGGAGATGGCCCGCCAGCCCGCGGGAGCAGCCGCACCCTACGTCGCATCTTACGGGAATCTGCCCGCAGGCGAGACCAGCACGACGGTCGTTTCGGTGAGCAACGGCGGCGCTACGTGCACACGCACCACGCATGTCGTCTCGCAGGGCCCGGGCAAGGCGCCGAAGGTGACGAGCGATGTCACCGGCGAGTGCGGCGCCGCGGGTCCCGTTCCGCCGGCCGGCCGGACGAATCCCGCCTGACCCCACGGGCGGCGCATGTCGCCGCCCCAATGGAGAAAATCCGGGGCAGACGCGTTGCCTGTGACGGGGATGCACCCTAGTGCGCTGCTGCGATTGTACCTGTTCCGCCGGAGAGCGATTTCCCGTGCCGAGACGCGTCAAGGACTTCATCGACATCAGCGAGTTCACCTCGCTCGACGACCTGATCCGTTACCTCGAGACGATCCGCGACAATCTTCCGGCCGAACACCAGGCCGAGCTCAAGATCCGCGGCGACGAGGTCTTCGGGCGACGCCTGACCATCAGTTATTTCCGCGAGCAAACGGCCGAAGAGGTCGAGATCGAATCCAAATATGGCGGAAGCGATGAGGATGGCGAGAGCATCGAACAATTGCGCCGCAAACTCGACGAGGTCCCGTTCAAGCTTCGCAAGGCGAACAACGGATGAAGCGGCAACCCTAATCCTGGTCGAGGTTCGCGCGTTCCACGAGCCGGTAGCGATCCCATAGTTCGAATGCCCGCGCGCCATGCGCGTCCAGCGCCCTGGCGCGTGCATCGTCATCGCTTTGCGCTTCAAGCCAGTCCGCGCCGGCGATCCGCCCCGCTCCATCGAGCAGGAAAAGTCGATAGTTACGCAACGCGGACATCCCCTTCGCTGCGGCGGCGTAGCACGGCGCACGAGATGACCGATTCACCTGAGTTACAGAGTTGCGCCGCTTTCATCTTGTAAATACAAGGTTTTTCGCAGTCGATATGATCGCGTAACCTAGGTTAACCGCAAAGGTCAGCGGTGCGTTCACAGGGTTCAGTATGATCACCGTTCATTTGAAGAAGCTGAGACGGCGTATCGAGATCAGCTCCGACGAAGAGCGGGCGATACGAGCTCTCGTCGACGAGATTCGCACCATGCCCGCGGACCGCATTCTGATCAGGAGCGGGGAGGAGCTCAACTCGAGCATTCTACTTCTCGACGGGTGGCTTTCGCGCAGCAAGGACCTGCCGGGCGGCGAGCGCCAGGTCACCGAACTGCACATCGCAGGCGACTTCGCCGACCTTCATGGCTTTACGCTCAAGCGGCTCGACCATGACGTGAGCACGCTCTCGGACTGCAAGGTCGCCGTGGTCCCCCACGAGCGCATCAAGGAGCTGATCGAGAAATTTCCCCGGCTCGGGCAGATCTACTGGTTCTCGACCAACATGGACGGGGCGATCCAGCGCGAGCTGTCTTTGTCCCTCGGGCAGCGGTCGGCCATTTCGCGCATGGCGCACCTGTTTTGCGAGCTCTATGTCCGGCTCGACGTCGTCGGACGCACGACAAGCAACGGCTATGCCTTTCCGCTGACCCAGCGCGAGCTCTCCGAATGTCTCGGGCTGACCGTCGTCCACGCCAACCGCACGCTCCAGGAGCTGCGTCGGCGCGGCCTGGTGGAGCTTGAGAACAGGCGCCTGAAGATCGTGGATCGAGCCGGTCTCGAGGGCCTTGCCGATTTCGATCCGACCTACCTCTATCTCGGGAAGCTGCCGCTATAGCCGAGGAAATTCCGGCCTCGTGGCAACAGCTGCGGTTGAACGGCGTTGGCCACTATCGTGGCGACTAGAACCAAGGATCAGGCGCGCGGTCGCCGCAAAAGCGCCGAGGATAATGAATCCGCGCTCGCGAACTGGCGCTCGTGGCTCCTCGCGCTTCTATTGATTGCCGGAGTCGTCGTCGCCGTCCTTCACTGGGGGGACGTCAAGAAGTTCGCCGCGCTCGTCACCCATGCAAAGCCGGTTTGGCTCCTTGCAGCGGCCGCCGCGCAGGTCCTGACTTATGTCGCGCTCGCGATCGAATGGGCACTCGTCCTGCGGATGGCGAAGTGCCGAAGCCCGTTCGGCAAGCTCCTCGGCCTGACCGTCGCCAAGCATTTCGCCGACCAGATGGTGCCGACGGCTGGAATGAGCGGCAACGTCGTGCTGGTCGATCGGCTGAAGGAGATCGGCGGGTCGCGGCCGGTCGCGCTTGCAGCGCTGATCATGACGATCATCGCTTATTACGCGTCCTACGGTGTCGCATCGTTCATCGCGCTGATCCTGCTGTGGTGGAAAGGGCAGACGAGCTGGGTTGTCGTCGGCCTCATCAGCGCGTCGCTCGCGCTCTCCGCCGCAGTGCCTGCGCTCGCGCTGTGGCTTCACCGCAAGGGCGCCCAGGCGATCCCGCGCTGGCTGCGCCGAATCCGCACCGTCTGCGAGCTGTTCGAGATGATCAAGGAGGCGCCGACACGCCTCGTGCGCAACCTGCACCTGATCGGCGAAGTGACCGCGCTCAACGGCGCGGTGTTCGCGCTCGACGGGCTGACGATGCAGCTATGCCTGTTCGCACTTGGCCTGCACGTGCCGTTCAGCGTTGCGTTCAGCGCCTTCATCATGGCGTCGATCGTGGTGACGCTGGGCCCGATCCCGATGGGGCTCGGGTCCTTCGAGGCGGTCAGCATCGGCATGCTTCGCGCGATGGGCGTCCCGTTCGAAGCGGCCCTTTCGGCGACCCTGCTGTTCCGCGGCTATACATTGTGGGTGCCGCTGATCCCGGGGATGTTCGCAGCGCGGCGGCAGCTCAAGGCAAAGAGGAAGAAGAAAGCCTAGCGGACGCTGTCCTCGACCCAGGCGGCGTAGGAGCCGAGGACTTTCTCGATCGGCCACGTGGTGATGCAGGGCACGTCATAGCTGTGCAGCGCCGCGATGCGGGCGATCAGCGCGTCGACATTTGCGTCGCTGGTCTTGAAGATGGCGGCGACTTCGTCAGCCGCCTCGATGGCGTTCTTCCAGCGATAGATGGAACGTACCGGGCCGAGGACGTTGATGCAGGCGGCGAGCCGCTCCACGATGACCTGACGGCCGATCTTCTGCGCCTCTTTGGAATTCGCGAAAACCGCGTAGACGGAGACAATGCTCATGTGCGCTGGCGCCCGAGCTCGTGCGCGCCCCACACGGTAGTCGCCAGCAGCAGCGCGCCTGTCGCCTGGTGGAGCACGGCCAGCCAGATTGCGATTCCGCTGAGGACGGTCAGCACGCCGAGGATGATTTGCGTGCCGAACGCCGAGTGGATCGCGATCGATGCGCGGCGCGCGCCCTCGAGCTTGCGGACCTTGCGCGCGAACAGGACGAGGACGGCGACCACGACCCACGCCCACCAGCGATGCATGAAATGAAGCAGGTAGAGGTCATGGGTCATGGCGAAGGCCGCTCCGTGTGACCAGTCGATCCCGTCCGGTACGAAATGCCCGTTCATGTCGGGCCAGGTGTTCGAGACATAACCGGCGCGAAAACCCGCGACCCACGCGCCGAGCATCAGCTGGAGGAAGAGAATCGCCAGCGCGAATGCTCCCCAGCGCGTCATCCGCGCGGGCCGTTCGGGAAGGCGGCGCAGGTCGAGCGCGGTCCAGATCAGCGCGCTGAACAGGAACAGCGCCATCAGCAAATGCGCCGACAGCCGGTACGGGCTGACTTCGGTGCGGACGCCTTCGAGGCCGGACATGACCATGAACCATCCGATTCCGCCCTGAAGGCCGCCGAGCACGAACAGGGCGACGAGCCGCCAGGTGAAGCCCTTGGGGATCGCGCGCTTCCACGCGAACCATGCGATTCCGGCGAAGAAGACGGTGCCCAGCACGCGGCCGAGGAAGCGGTGCACCCATTCCCAGAAGAAAATGAACCTGAACCCGCCGAGCGTCATTCCGGCCGGGCCGGCGACCTCGATATATTGCGGGGTCTGCTTGTAGAGCTGAAACTCGTGGACCCAGTCCGCGTGGCTGAGCGGCGGGATCGCGCCGCTGACGACGTTCCACTCCGTGATCGAAAGGCCGCTCTCGGTCAGCCGCGTGATTCCCCCGATCACCACCATCGCAAAGACGAGGCCGGCGACGATCATGAGGAGATTCGAGATCGCCCGAGGGCGGGTACGGCTGGTGGAGTCAGTGGCGGCGGGACTGGCGGCGAGGGTGCTCATGCGACGAAGCGCCTATGCCCGCGCGGCAGGTCGCGCCGCAAGGGCAGAGACAGCATCTAATGATATATTGTAACTTCGATGCTCGTCGGCTACATGACGCAACATGGCATCTCGCCCGCTCCAAACCTCGCGCCTCGACCGCATTGCGATGGGGCTGTCGGGCCTGTGCGCCGTCCATTGCGTCGCCACTGCAATACTGCTCGGGCTCGTCGCTTCGGCGGGCGGGCTGCTCGGCAAGCCGATCATCCACGAAGTCGGCCTGACGCTCGCGATGATCCTCGGCGCGATCGCGCTTGGGCGGGGAATCCGCGAGCATGGCCTTGTCCTGCCGGGCGCCGTCGGCGCGGTCGGTCTCGCGACGATGGCCTATGCGATGACGCTTCACGAAAGCGGCCACGAGCCGGTGGTGACGATCGTCGGCGTGTCCATCCTAGCCCTGGGCCATCGGCTGAACATGAGGGCAAAGCAAAGCGGCGTCTGATTCCTTGTCCGGCGCGCGACGCCGGACTATCTCGGTGCCTGACGACATGGCGCATCACGACCACAAGCTCCACGAAGGAGAATCGCTGAAGGAGGCGGCTCGCCATCGGCTTACCCGCGAAGGCGAGCAGTGGACCGGGATGCGCGCCGCCGTGTTCGATGCGCTGGCAAGCTTCGACAAGCCCGCTAGCGCCTATGACATCGCCGAGGCGGTTTCCAACTCGGAAGGCCGGCGGATCGCCGCCAACAGCGTCTATCGGATCCTCGATCTGTTCGTCGCCGCGAACCTCGCGCGCCGCGTCGAAAGCTCCAACGCCTATGTCGCGAATCAGCATCCCGAATGCCTCCACGACTGCATCTTCCTGATCTGCGACAGGTGCGGGCAGACGGTCCATGTGGACGACGACGCCTTGTCCGCGAGCATCCGCCAAGCGGCCTCGAAGGCGGGCTTCTCGGCGCCGCGGCCGGTGATCGAGGTTCGCGGCAAGTGCGGCGACTGCGACTGAACCGCTGAGCAAATCCTGAGCAATTGCTGAAATCGTGCCGTGGCCCTGCCGTGTCCGTGACATCGCAAGGGCATCCGCGTAAGGCGTCGCCCGATGAGCGATCGTCCCGAAACTCCTCTGCTGGACACGGTCAAATTCCCGGCCGAGCTGCGCGCGTTGAGCAAGGAGCAGCTGCCGCAGCTTGCCGATGAGCTGCGTCAGGAGACCATCTCGGCGGTTTCAGTCACCGGCGGCCACCTCGGCGCCGGTCTCGGGGTGATCGAGCTCACGGTCGCGCTTCATTATGTGTTCGATACGCCCAACGACAAATTGATCTGGGACGTCGGGCACCAGGCCTATCCGCACAAGATCGTCACCGGGCGGCGTGACCGCATCCGGACGCTTCGGCAGGGTGGAGGCTTGAGCGGCTTCACCAGGCGCAGCGAAAGCGAATACGATCCGTTCGGCGCAGCGCATAGCTCAACGTCGATCTCCGCCGCGCTTGGCTTTGCGATCGCGAACAAGCTTGCCGATGCGCCCGGCAAGGCGATCGCCGTGATCGGCGACGGCGCGCTCAGCGCCGGCATGGCCTATGAGGCGATGAACAATGCGGCCGCGGCCGGAAACCGGCTGATCGTCATCTTGAACGACAATGACATGTCGATCGCGCCGCCGGTCGGGTCCTTGCGCAATGCGTTGGCGCGCCTGGTGTCGTCGGGAAAATATCTCGCCCCGCGCAAGTTCGCGCAGAAGCTGGCCCGGGCAATGCCGGAGCCGCTCCACGTCGCCGCTCGGCGGATGGAGGAATATGCGCGCGGCTTGTTCACCGGCGGTACCCTCTTCGACGAATTGGGCTTCTATTATGTCGGCCCGATCGACGGCCACGACGTTCGTGCGCTGGTCGAAGTGCTCGAGAACGTCCGGGACGCGGAGGTCGGGCCCATGCTCGTCCACGTCGTCACAAAAAAGGGCAAGGGCTATGCCCCGGCCGAGGCGGCAGCCGACAAATATCACGGCGTCCAGAAGTTCGACGTCGTCTCGGGCGTGCAGGCGAAGCCGGTTGCCGGAGCACCGAGTTACACGAGCATCTATGCCAAGGCGCTAAGCGCCGAAATGGGGCGCGATGAGAAGGTCGTGGCGATCACGGCCGCCATGCCATCCGGCACCGGTCTCGACAAAGTCGCCGAGCGCTTCCCCGACCGCACCTTCGATGTCGGAATTGCCGAGCAGCATGCCGTGACCTTCGCCGCCGGTCTTGCAGCGCAGGGCTATCGGCCGTTCGCGACCATCTATTCGACCTTCCTCCAG
>DATCJM010000029.1:0-14889 GCA_036562805.1 Sphingomicrobium sp. | reverse complement strand
GTGAAGCAGGAACGGCGTATAGGTCGGCCGCCTGGTTACCGTCCGGTCCATGTCGTAGATCGCGAGGTCGGTCATGCTTTGCCGGCGAGGATGGGTTCGACGATCGTATGGTCGACCGGCTTGTCGACATCGACGCAGGCGAGCGGATTGCTGAGCACCACGACGCGCGCGCTCATCCCCAGCCTGCCCGCGATCGCGGCGACGCTCTGCTCTATGGTCCGCAGGCGAAGCACGGCGCCGAGGACGAGCATCGGCCCCAGTGCCGCGAGGACGCGCCAGCCCTTCTTCCGGTCCTGCTCGACCGAGCGCCATTGCTCGATCGCCGCCAGCGCCTTGATCGATCCGAAGGCGAACAGATTCGCGCCCGAATAGGCCCCACCTCGAAACGGGAGCCAGGTGCGCTTCGATTGCGGCAGTCGCTCAATCAAGGATGCGCGCTCGACGACCCCGATCGCCACGTCCGCGCCCTCTGCAGCGCCGATGAACTCGGCGATCATTTGGGTATCGAGGAGCGCGTGGTCAGCGGTCGTGACGAGCATCGGGAAGGTGACCGTGCGCGAAAGAATCAGCTTCTCGATCGTCTCGGCAATCGTCCGCTCGGACGCCTCCACCTCAATGGCACGTTTCCTGGGAAGAACCGCGGCGATGCGATCGGGCGCCTGGCTGACCACCAGGATTTTCCCGATGCCTTTCGTTTCGAGCAACGCGCGAACCGGGCGCACCACCATCGGCTCGCCTGCAATGGGGATGAGCGGCTTGAGGTCGGTGCCGAACTGCTCGGCGAAGGCATCGCGCCCGGGGCGCGAGCCCGCGAGCACGACGGCTGTCCAGCTCATGCCTCGAGCCAGGAGACGAGCGCCTCGCCGCGCGCCTTCCGCTCCTTCGCCTGGGCCAGCCGCACGGCATGGAAGATCAGGCTTGCGATCGTCCACCAGGCGACAAGCTCGAGCCCGAGGTCGGGGCGGTGGAAGAGCAGGGCGCCGACAAGGATCACCATGTTCGGATTGCGCCGCGCGGTGATCAGCCGGAACTTGCTGTCGATCGGCCGCCAGACATGGATTTCCATCTTCAGGCGCTTGATGAAGATGCCCTCGATGATCCGTTGCGCGACATATCCGCCGACGATCGCCCACAGGACCATCGTCGCGAACACCGGCTCCAGCGGGCGGCCGTAAGCCGCAAGGCCGTGCTCCCATGCCCAATACCAGAATGGCGGGTGCACGATGTCGATCCCGTGGTCGAACACTTCGCCCCATTTCGAGGAAGCGCCGGTCACGCGCGCCAGCTTACCGTCGACCGTGTCGAGCACCATGAAGATGAAGCCCGAAAGAATGCCCCACCAATATTCGCCGTGCCAGAAAAGGTAGAAGGCGAGGGCGCACAGGACCGCACCGACCAGCGTGACGAAGTTGGGCGCGATGCCGGCGCGTGCCGCCCAGCGGGTCAGGTAGAAGGCGGGCTTGCGCCACAGGTACAGCGTCAGCGCATCGGTCACGCCCTTGTAAGCCGCGTCATAAGCCGCCCGCTCGACCGGATCCGGGTCGGCGGCGTCGATCGGCATGACGAAGGGCCGCTCGCGCTTTCTCAGCTCGGCATAGCTGAGCTCCGCCGTCTCGCTTGGCAGGAGTTCGTAGCCTTCGACGATTTGGCGGTCTTCGAGGCCGGCCGCCGCGGCGGCGGCATTTCCGTCGGCGGAGACGTGCGCCATCACAGGTTCGCCGCCGAACGTGAGCATCGTGCCGGGCCGCGCACGCATCGCCTTGAGCCACGCCGGGTCCCACGCAAATCTCATGCTCGCCAGTAGCGCTGCGCGGCCAGGCTCCGGCGCTTCGGAGCATTCGAAGCCCGCGTTCGCGGCGAGACAGCATGCGCGATCGCGCGCGGCCATCCCGAACGGGCGGGCGTCATTACGTCCGATCGGCACAAACAGGATGGGAGGCTCATCAGCCATAGGCCCGGGCATAGGGTCGGGCGCAACGGCAGGGAAGGCCCCGTTATCGCCTGACTTGCCCCTGTGACCTTAATCGCGCATCACTCGCGGTGCATGGCCGAAGACGACCGGCACGAGGGGGACGACCCGCACGGCTCGGTGTACCGGGTCGCTGGCGCGCTGACGATTACGCGCGCCGCAACGACGCAGCGCGAGATCGACGCGCTGCCCGATCCGCTGACGATCGACCTGACCGATATCAACCGGATGGACACGGTCGGCGCGTGGATCGTCTATCGGACCGTGCGCGACCGCGGCGCGAAGGTGATTGGCGCCAGCCGCGACGAGGTCAGCCTGCTCAAGCAGGTCCGCGAATTCGACGTCCCGACGCGCGTTCTTCCCGAGGAAGCCGGCGGTTTCACGGGTGTTCTGAGGGAACTTGGCGAGTGGGTTTCGGAAACGGGCTCGACGCTCGTCGGCCTCCTCGGCTTCTTCGGATCGACCCTTATCGCATTTGCCAATGTCATTCGCCGGCCGAAGCGTTTCCGGGTCAACGCCGTGATCCAGCGCTTCGACGTCGTCGGCGTTCGCGCGCTCGGCATCATCGGGCTGATGAGCTTCCTCATCGGTATCGTGATCGCCCAGCAGGGTTCGGTGCAGCTCGCCCAGTTCGGTGCCCAGGTCTACACCATCAACCTCATCGGCCGGATCACGCTTCGCGAGCTCGGGACTTTGATGACCGCGATCATGGTCGCCGGTCGCTCCGGCTCGGCCTTCGCTGCCCAGCTCGGGACAATGAAGATCACCGAGGAGATCGACGCGATGCGGACGATCGGCGTATCCCCGGTCGAGGCGTTGGTGGTCCCGCGCATCATCTCCGCCGTCGTCATGATGCCGCTGCTATCGTTCTGGGCGATGATCCTGGCGCTGCTCGGCGGCGGCGTTTTCGTCTGGCTGAGCCTCGAAATCCCGCCGATCACCTACATCCAGCGCCTGCACGAAGTGATTCCGATCACCGATCTGTGGGTCGGCCTGATCAAGGCGCCGGTCTTCGGCTTCATCATTGCCCTCGCCGGCTGCTTCCAGGGCATGCTCGTCCAGGGCAACAGCGAGGAAGTCGGCTCGCGCACGACGACGGCGGTCGTCCAGTCGATCTTCCTCGTCATCGTGCTCGATGCGATGTTCGCCGTCTTCTTCTCGAATATCGGATGGGTATGAACGTCCCGAAAAAACTCGATCCGAGGACGGTGCCCGAGGGCTGCCACCCGATCATCGAGGTGCGCGGCCTCAGCAACAGCTTCGGTGAGCAGATCATTCACCAGGACCTCGACCTCACCGTCTGCCGCGGCGAAATCATCGGGGTCGTCGGAGGATCGGGCACCGGAAAGTCCGTGCTGCTGCGTTCGATCATCGGCCTGCAGACGCCCGATACGGGCGATATCCAGGTGCTCGGCGAGAATATGATCGGACGCGACGAGGACGAAGCGAAGAACATCCGCCGCCGCTGGGGCATCCTGTTCCAGAACGGCGCGCTCTTCTCGACGCTGACTGTCGCTGAGAATGTCGAAGTCCCGATCCGCGAATATTTTCCATACCTGAAGCCGCCGCTTCTCGACGAGATCGCATCGTACAAGATCGCGATGGGCGGACTGCCGCCGGACGCGGGGCCGAAATATCCGTCGGAGCTTTCAGGGGGCATGGTAAAGCGCGCAGGCCTCGCGCGTGCGCTCGCGCTCGACCCCGAGCTCCTGTTCCTCGACGAGCCGACCGCGGGTCTCGACCCGATCGCGGCCGCCGCGTTCGACGAGCTGATCCGGTCGCTCCAGAAGCGGCTTGAGCTCACCGTCTTCCTGATCACTCACGATCTCGACACGCTTCACGCTATCTGCGACCGCATCGCGGTGCTTGCAGACAAGAGGGTGGTCGCGGTCGGAACGATCCCGGAACTCTTGGCTTTGGATCATCCTTGGATACAAGAGTATTTCAACGGACCGCGGGGGCGCGCTGCTGCCGCTAGCTATGAGCACGAGGTGGTAGCCTAGATGGAGACCCGGTCGAACTACGTGATGGTCGGCGCCGTGACGGTGGCCCTCCTGATCGGCACCTTGCTGTTCATCGTCTGGCTTGCCGGCCTCTCGGCGAAGACGACGAAATGCTACGACGTTTATTTCCCGGCCGTCGGCGGCATCGACAAGGGCTCGAACGTCAGCTTCTCGGGCGTTCACGTCGGCCAGGTCGAGAGGGTCTCGCTCCTTCCCAATCGACCCGAGTTCGTCTGGGTGCGGATCACTGTCGACCCGCAGACGCCTGTACTTCAGGGCACCACTGCCGAAATCCACAGCGTCAGCCTCGCCGGCGCGAACGAGATCCAGCTCAATGGCGCCGAGCGCGGTCGCCCGCCGATCACGAACATGGGCCCGCAGGGCTGTCCCGTCATTCCAGCGAGCTCGAGCGGCCTCAGCGCACTGCTCAACAGCGCGCCAGAGCTCCTTGCGCGCATCCAGACGCTTACCGAGCGGCTGACCGAGCTCTTGAGCGACAAGAACCAGAATTCGATCGCCGATATCCTCGAAAATATCGACGCGACGACCGCCACGCTGCGCCAGCAGGCGCCGGCGATGGCGGACACGATCGCCGAGCTTCGGATTACCGCGCACAACGCCGGAATCGCCGCGAACAATATCGCCGCGCTGTCGAACAATGCGAACCATCTCGTCAGCGGCCCAGGCCAGCAGGCGGTGCAGAATCTCAACCAGGCGATCATCTCGGCCCGCCAGGCCGCGGACAACCTCAACGCCATGATCGGCGATGCGCGGCCCGGAGTTCAAACGTTCAGCAAGTCGACGCTGCCCGAAGCCAATCGCCTCGTGCACGACCTGCGCGATCTCTCGCAGTCGCTCGAGCAGGTTTCCAACCGCGTCAATCAGCAGGGGATCGGCAGCGCGCTGGGACCTCAGAAGCTGCCCGACTACAAGCCAGGGAAATCCAAATGAGGCTGCTTACCAGGACTCTCGCGACCTTCTCCTTGGCGGCGGCACTGGGCGGCTGCTCGCTGGGCGGCCTGCTCGGCGGCGGCGGGAAGGCGCCCGTGACGCTCGCGACCCTGACGCCGGAGGCAGCCGATCCGGGACCGATTGCCCGCAGTGCCGCCGCCGGCCAGGCTGTGACCATCGAAGTGCCGATTGTGCCGCAGGAGCTGCGCGCAACCCGTGTGCCGGTGCAAATCTCTCCGACCGACGTTCAGTATGTTACCGATCTCACTTGGGTCGATACACCCGACCGCCTGTTCCAGAACCTGGTCGAGGAGACGGTCCGCCGGACGACCGGACGCGTGGTGCTCGACCCCAACCAGTCGGGCCTCGATCCTGGCATCGTGCTGCACGGCCAGCTCGAGCAATTCGGCTACAATGCGCAGACCGGGCAGGTGGTCGTCATCTTCGACGGCTCGCTTTCGACCGCCGCTGGCGTGCAGACGCGCCGCTTTACCGCATCGGCTCCTGCGGACGGCACGGCAGCGACCGTCGCGCCGGCCCTGAACCGCGCAGCGAACCAGGTCGCTCAGCAAGTGGCGCAGTGGATCGGCGGCCCCGCCGGCTAGGCCAGGCTCTTCGTCACCTGCTCGTAGACGTCCTTCGACAGTCCGGCCGTCGCCGCGATCCGCTCCAACGCCTGGCGCATCAACGCCGCTCGCTTCGGCTCGAACCGCCGCCAGCGGCCCAGCGGGGGGACTAGCCGCGCGGCGACCTGCGGATTGAGCTTGTCCGCCGCGATGATCATGTCGGCGATGAACGCGTAGCCGCGTCCGTCGGCCGAATGGAACGCCCAGTGATTGCCCGCGAACGTGCCCGCGAGCGAGCGGAGCCGGTTCGGGTTGGTGATCACGAAGTCCGGATGCTTCGCAAGCTTCAGCACCTCGTCGACGGTGTCGGCGCGTTGCGCCGCGGCCTGGAGAGCGAACCATTTGTCGAGCACCAGCGGATCGTCGTGGAACCGCTCATAGAAGGCGTCGAGCGCCACCTGTCGCTCGGATGCCGTCGTCGACACCAGAACGCCGAGGGCGCCTTGGCGGTCGGTCATATTGTCCGCCGCGTCGAACTGGGTCTTCGCGAAAGTCGCAGCCTCCGCTTCATCGCCCGCGGCGAGCAGGCCCAGCGCGACGGTGCGCAGCCGGCGAATGCCCTTCGCGTTCGGGCTCAGATCGTCGCCGGAAACCCCGTCGCTACGATGCGCAGCGAGAAGCTCGTCATGCAGCGCCGTGGCGATGGCTCCGCGAAGCTGCTCGCGCGCCTGGTGGACGGCGTCGGGATCGACCACGTCCAACCGGTCCGCGATGATACTATCGCTCGGCAGCAGGATTGCTTCGGCCTTGAATGCCGGGTCGAGCGAGTTGGACTTGAGCGTCGCGCCGACCGCCCGGACCACCCGCTCGGTCTCCATTTGCTCCCCTCGCGCGCCGGCGAGAAGCGACCGAAGCATCAGCTCCTGCATCGCCTCATAGCGGGCAAACGGGTCGGTATCCGTCTGCGCAAGTCGCTCGAGCTCGCCCGGGCGCCGTTCGGCGTTGACGATGATCGGCGCCGAGAAATTGCGGTTGATCGACAGCAGCGGCGGCTCGGTCACATTCTCAAACCTGAAGCTTGCGCTCGATTGGTCGAGGACGATCAGCCGCTCGGGGCAGATTTCCGCGCCGCTCTCGCTGCCGATCAATGTCGTGCGGAGCGGAATCGGCATCGGCGATTTCGCCGGTTGCCCAGGCGTCGGCTCCACATGTTGTTCGAGATGCAGCGTCGCAGTGTTCGTCGCCGGGTCATGCTCGAGCCGGGCACGGACCTTCGGCGTTCCCGCCTGGCTGTACCAGATCTTGAAGGGTTCGAGGTCGACCCCGCTTCCGGCTTCGAGAGCGGCGACGAAATCGTCGCACGTCGCGGCTTTGCCGTCCTCGCGGTCGAAATAGACATCCGTTCCTTTGCGGAACTTCTCGGCACCCAGCACCGTGTGGAACATGCGGATGACCTCGGCGCCCTTGTTGTAAATCGTCGCCGTGTAGAAGTTCGAAATCTCAATGTAGCTGTCGGGCCGAACGGCGTGCGCGAGCGGGCCCTGATCTTCGGGGAACTGCACGGCCCGAAGCACCCTCACGTCCTCGATCCGCTTGACCGGCGGGCTTCCGACGTCGGCTGAAAAGCTCTGGTCGCGAAAGACAGTGAAGCCCTCCTTGAGGCTCAGCTGGAACCAGTCGCGGCAGGTGACGCGGTCGCCCGACCAGTTGTGGAAATATTCGTGGGCGACGACTCGCGCGATATTGTCGAAGTCGGCGTCCGTGGCGGTCTCCCGATCGGCGAGCACATAAGCGGTGTTGAAGATGTTGAGGCTATTGTTCTCCATCGCGCCCATGTTGAAATCGCTGACGGCGACGATGTTGAACTGGTCGAGATCATATTCCCGGCCATAGACCTTCTCGTCCCAGGCCATGGCCAGCTTCAGGCCGTCCATCGCGTGTTGAGTCTTCGGCAAGTCGGCTTCCCGAACCCAGATGGCCAGATCGACCTTCCGCCCACTCATGGTGGTGAAGCTGTCGCGATTGGCCTTCAAGTCGCCGGCCACCAGCGCAAACAGATAGCAAGGCTTCGGGAATGGATCTTCCCACTCCGCCCAGTGGCGGCCGTCCGCGCCGCCGCCGGCCGCGACGCGGTTGCCGTTGGACAGCAGGATCGGGAAACGGCCCACGTCGCCTTCCATGCGCACGCGGAACCTCGACAGCACGTCGGGTCGGTCGGGGAAGAAGGTGATGCGGCGGAAGCCCTCCGCCTCGCATTGCGTGCACAGCATGCCGTTCGACGCGTAAAGGCCCATCAGCCTGGTGTTCGCTGCAGGGTGGATCTCGACCTCGGTTTCGACGGTGGCATGGTCGCCGCTGATAGAGATGACGAGCTGCTGGCCCTCCATGTGGAAGTCGGCAGCTTCCCCGTTCACCTTGGCCGAGGCGAGCTCCAGCTGGTCCCCGTCGAGGTGCAGCGGACGGTCATGATTGCCGTTGCGGACGACCTCCAACGTCGCGCGGACGCGGGTTCGCTCGGCATCCAGGTCGAAGTCGAGCCTGATGTCGGGGACAAGCCAGTCGGGCGGCCGGTAATCCTGGCGGCGGATTGCAACATGGGTCGGGGATGGCGGGGCTTCGGGAGCGACATTCGCGTCCGGAAGCGTCGTAGTGCGGACATCGAGCATGGCGCGGGGCTTAGGCGCGAACCGTTAACGCCTCAACCCGGCAGCGGACCCCCGGCGGTGCTTATGTGTTATATCCGACAGAGCACAAGAGGAGGCGAATTCCCATGAGCGGCTTTGAGAACATTCGCGAGCATATGGAAGTGATCGGCGCCGACGGAGTCCACATCGGCACCGTCGACAAGGTCGAAGAGAATCGCATCAAGCTGATCCGCGCCGACAGCGGCGTCGGGCATGAGCAGCATCATCATTTCATCCCCAAGGGCCTGGTGGCCGAAGTCGAAGGCGACAAGGTTCGCCTGACCGCTCGCGGCGACGTTGTGGCCGACCTGTTCGAACAGGAAGAGGGCGGCCAGCCGCTCGACGCTACGCACCAATAGCTTGATCCTTGCGCTCCCTTTCGCTCCAATGGGGCGAAGGGGAGCGGAGATGCGAAACACGATCATCACTTTGGCTGCAACGGTCACGCTTGCGGCGTGCGGACAGTCGACCGGCAACAGCGCTGCGAACGAAGCGGCGGCCAACAGCGCGCAGGAAGCAAAGCCCAAGCCGGCCGCTTATTGCTTCTTCAAGGACTCCGAAACGAAGGACTGGAAGGCCAAGCTCGACAAGAGCGGCAACGTCGTCGTGACGGGCAAGGTCTACCGCCAGGATTCGCGCTACAAAGCCATTCTCTCGCCCGCGACGATCAGCGGCGACAAGGCCGAGGTCGCGCCGACCATCGCGCAGAACGACACCGGTTTCTCCGCTCCCAATGATTGGTGGGATGTCAGCGAGACGATACCCGACAGCCAGACCGTCAGCACCGTGAGCGTCAAGTGCGGCGATGAAACCGTCGCGACGCTTACGGTGCCTCGCAAGAAATAAGCGCTCGCTCGCGTCCGAGGTTATTGAGAACAATCGCGAAAGCGCTCAACCTGCGCGAATGAAGCACGGAGGCGTGACGGAGTCGCCGGCGGGCAAATGGACCCGCGCGGAAGATTATGTCGAGGCCCTCGCTCGCAGACGGACCTTCCGGCGCGGACGCGAGCGTCAGCCCCGGAGCCAGCCGGAAGCCCCGGCGCTGCTGCTTTCCACGCTTCCCTATGTTGCGCTGCTGGCGCTTCTTGCCGTGCTTGCGCTCGGCATCATGATCGCCGCCTTTCCCGGTGGCCAGCCGCAGGTGAAGCCACCGCCGCCGCCATCGAAAGAACAAGGCGTTGCGCCGAAGGGTTGGCTCCAGGAGGCGCAGCGCGAATTCCATCATTGAGGCCGGTTCATTGAGCGGCAAGCTGGGCGCGCCGAGGGTGGGTTGATGGTGGTCCTTTTCCCGTTCGCGCTCGCGATGTTGGCCCAGACCGCCGCGACACCGGCTCCGCCAGCCGCTCCGGCCCCATCGGATAGCTGCGCTGACCACCCGGCGGACAGCAACACGATCGTCATCTGTACCCAGCGTCCGCAGGGCTATCGCCTCAACCCCGACGTGATGGAGGCGAAGCGCGAGACCCGGAGTGCCGGGCGACCCGTACGGCCCGGCGGACATCCGCCGCCCGAATGCGCGACCGTCGGACCGTTCCCATGCCTCCAGGGCGGAGTGAATCTCATTGGCGCCGCGCTGACCGCCGTCGAAATGGCGAAGCGCGCGGCGACGGGGCAGGACGTCGGAAAGATGTTCCTGACCGATCCGCACCCCGACGAATATCAGCTCTATCTGATGGCCAAAGCGCGGCGCGAGGCCGCGGAGACCGAGAAGAAAGCGAAAGCCAAGGCGGCCGCGGCGCAGGCTGCAGCAGCAGCTGCATCGCAGCAGCCGGGTAACTAGGTCGGATCGAAACTCAGCAGTGCCAGCCGCTGCCCGACCACCACATCCGGTCCGGCTCGCAAGTGCCGCGGGCCCGCTGCTCCTGAACCCAGCGCGGGTAGGCGCGGTCGGGCCGGTCGTTCCACCAGTCGTTGTAGCTGCCGGCCTCCCAGCTCCGGTTGTTGTAGAGCGCCCACTGGCCGTCGGCGTAAGCGAAGCTGTCGCAAATGACGCGGAGGTCGCGACGGCCGTGATTATCGAAACAGCGGTCGAAGCCGCCAGGGCCGGGGACGGCACGGAACGTCGGCGAGTCGGTCGACGGGATCGGGCTCGCCATGCGGTGCTGGGCTTGCGCAGGGAATGCGACACAGGCGGCAGCGGCTGCCGCGAGAACGAGCAACTTGTGATTCATGTCGCTGCTCCTTTTGAGAGCGTCCGGTTCGGACGCGGGCTAAACGCCGGAACGTTAGTGCCGTTCAATTCACCATCGGTTCCGCTTCGCAGACGAGGGCGGCTCTGGTATCGACGCGAGTGCTCGGGCGAGGAGGTAGCGTGACAAAGAGTTGGTGCCTGATGCTCGCGCCATTGCTCGCTGCAAGCCCGGCCGTGGCACAGCAAGCTGCGCCGGCCGATCCGCCGGCAATCGGGCAGGCGCTGAGCGCCGCGAAGCAGGCGCCGAGTTGCAAGAGCGATGCGGCGGAGGTGGTCGTCTGCGGCCGGTCCGACCACAAATATCGCATCGATCCCGACGTGCTGGCAGCAACGCGGGCAGCCGAGGCGCCTCCGCCGAAGCCCGAGCTCGACGCGTCGCAGCAGATCGCTTGCGTCGGCGCGAGTTGCGGAGGCGGCAATTATGTGCCGCTCGTCGGCATGGCGCTGACCGCGCTGAAAGCGGCGGAGCTGGCGGCGCAGGGCGACGACTGGCGCGAGGCATTCCGGACCCATCCGGATCAATACCAGGCCTATCAGCGCTCGAAGGATGCCAAGAAAGGCCACGTCAGCATCGGAATCACCGCAGGCACCAAGTAAAGGCGTGATCGAATTTGTCTCTGCGTAAGTTTTTGGTGACGCTGATCGGCTATGCACGGCGCATGACGCGATCCTTCCTCGCCAGGTATGTGAGCCCGTGGGTTCTGCGGAAGGACAAGGTCGAGCAGCAGCGCCTGACCGCGATCCGCCAGCGCGACGGCGACGATTGCCGCCGCTGCCGCCGACCCATCCGCTTCGACCTGCCGCGCGGCCACGACCGCGGCCCGGCGATCCTGCCGATCGACACCGAGGTCAGCGGCGAACCGCCCGCGCTCGACAATCTCTGCCTGTGCCACGTGCGCTGCCACGCGGCGGGGGCCGACAATACGAGCGAAGTCAGCGAGCGCATCCGCCGGAAGAGCGAAGCCGAGCTTCTGTCGAAAAAGCGGCGCGCCAAGCGCTGAACGGCCCTTGCCAGCCGCCGCCGGCGCGGTAGCTTGTCCCCCTTCCTGTGGGGGGAACAAAAAATGGAAAATCAGGTCCAAAAGCGTCCGTTGTCGCTGACCATCATCGCGTGGCTGCTCATCGTCCTGTCGGCGCTCGCGCTGATCGGCACGTTCACCATGAGGTCCAATCCGCAAATGGTGAAGATGGTCGAGCAGATGCACATCTCGATGGCGGTCGAGCAGGCGTGGACGGTGGTCGGCGTCATCGTCAACCTCATCGTCGCCTACGGCATCTTCAAGGGCCAGCCCTGGTCGCGGGTGCTTTATGTCGTGTGGGGGATCATCGGCCTCATCGTCGGCTTCTTCCTGACGCCACAGAAGGCGCTCCTGGTTGTCTCCCTCGTCATTCTGGTCGTCGTTTCGATCTTCCTGTTCGGCGAGAAGGCCAACGACTGGTTCTCGGCCCGCGGCTTCATGCTGAAGCGCGAGGGCGATCCGACCGTCCGCGCCTGACCGGGCACGAACACGGTCGGAAGGGAATGGAGAAGCTGCCCGGTGGCTGGAGGGTAACCAGCCGGTAAGCCCTCGCGCGTACACTCGCGTGCGTGAGCAAGCATTGGAACCCGAAGAAGGCGACGGTCGAGCTCGCGCCGGGGTCGCGCATCCGGCGCCAGCCGGTGCCGGTGCAAAAGGCGATCGCTCCGCCGACCCCGGAGCAGGAGATGATCGGCGGGATCGCCGGCATCGTCCTGTTCGCCGTCATCATCGCGGTGCTGGTCGTCGGGGTGAGCGTCGCCACCATCTTCCACGCCGACCCGAACGCCGCCGCGCGCGCGGCGCAATATGGCCAGTGCTACAATGCCGAGGGGACCAATTGCGTGCTCGACGGCGACACCATCTATGTCGCCGGCCAGCGGATCGACATCGCCGGGATCGCGGTGCCGAAGATCCAGGGCGCCGAGTGCCCCGACGAACGCACCCGCGGGATCGACAGCGCCGTCCAGCTCGCCGACCTCCTCAACAGCGGCAAGGTCACGCTCGGCGCCAACATCCGCGAGCCCGACGGGGCGGTGCGGCGCAAGGTCGCGGTGGCCGGGAACGACGTTGGCGTGGCGATGATCGCGGCGGGCGCGGCGCGGGAATATGGCGACACGAACGGATGGTGCTCCGACGACTGACCATGCGGCAGGACTTCACGAACTAGATCAGCCTTAGGTTCGTGGGCGGAAGTCTCGCCGTCGCCGCCCTCGCGAATGTTGCCAAAGTTGAGAGTTCTACGCGTGCGCGCGCGAGTCAGCCCCTTTCCTGATCGCTGATCGGCTCACCGCTGCCGGTCTCGCCGAGACGGTCGTCGAGGAAGTCGATATCCTCGGTCGGACAGTCCTCCTCGCTCACGTCTTCCAGGCTGGCGAGAAGGGAGGGCAGTTCCTGGCGTGCCTTCTGGCGCGGGTCGCCCTGAGCGAGCGCATGCGCCTTTGCGGCGGGCGAGCCGTAGGTCAGCGGGTCGAGCCGCGCGAGCAGCCAGGTGAGGAGGTAATCGGAAGGAATGCGCCGCTCCATCAACAGCTCGCCATTCTTGTAGAAGCGCTCGACGCGACCGTTCACCGCGCGGTCCCACGCGATGGCGCCGCCTCGCGACGAGGCGCAGAGGACACGCGCGGCGTCGCACGCCTTCACGAAGCTTTCGGCGCCTGACTTGCTGCACAGATTGTAGAATGACGTCGAGGAGAGGCCGACTGCCGCGCAAGCCTCGCCGATATTGCCGTTGAGGGCGACCTGCTCGATGAACTTGCGCTGCCGCGCGGCGCTCCAGCCGGCGCGGCGCTTGCGGGTGGGCGCGGGGGTGAAGTCGGGCGCCGCCGGCCGCGGCGGGGCGACGACGTCGGCGTGATCGGTGATGACTTTGAGCTTGGTGGCCATTGGTGACTCCCTTGGGTTGAAGAGAGTCGAATCAGCTACAGCACGGTTCGTCCTGTAGGACAGCATTTTCTTCCGCGCGTGTCGTGTTTCCGACATTGCCGTGCTATGCATCGCGGCGCGGAAGTCGGGGGACCAAGCCATGCCATATCGCCAAGCGCCTTACGCCATGTTGGGCGTCATCCTTGTGCTGCTGATCGGCTTCTGGCCGAGCTATTTCTCCGTCGCGACCAGCTCCGCCTGGCAGTTCCACGCCCATGGGGTTGCGGCCAGCCTGTGGGTGCTGACGGTCACGGCGCAAAGCTGGACCGCGCAGCACAAGAGCCAGCTGCCGCTGCACCGCGCGGTCGGCAAGGCGAGCCTGTTCCTGTTTCCATTCCTGATCGGCGGACTTGCCGCGATCATCGACAAGCAGTCGAGGGACTATGCGGCGGGCGACCCCGTCAACCTGCTCTACGGTCCCGGTTTCATGATCGGCACGATGGTCGCGATGGCGGCTTATGTGACCGTCTATTACCGCGCGCTCAAGTTCCGGCGAAAGGTTTGGGTGCACGCGGGCTACATGCTCTCGACGCCGCTCATCTTGTTTGAATCGCCGTTCAGCCGGATCCTCACGCTCTATATGCCGGGGTTCGTCGTGAAAGGACCCGCGGACTTCCCCCGCATCATGGCCTCGATCGAATGGTCGATGGCGATCGAGCTGGCGATCATCGCGCTGATCTGGCTGCGCGTGCGCGAGCGCGCCACGCCCTTCCTGGTCACAGCCGGCTTCATCGCGGTCGAAATGATCGCGATGGGCGTCGCGAGCGCGATCCCCGCCCTGAAGCAGCTCGACGTCTTCATCGGCCAAGTGCCGCATGCGATGATCGTCCTGACTGGCTTCACGATCGGCGGAGCCACGAGCTGGCTCGGATGGCAGGCGGGCAAGCGGCCGGCGGTGCCTGTCGGGGCGGTGCCGTTGCCGGCCTGAGGAGGCACCAGGGCTCGGCCATCTCGGTCGGCCGAATCCATTGCTATGGTGTGGGCGCGCGGCCGAATCGGCGGCGTGCATTCGACAGCAACGTCAATTTCAGCACCTCGAAAAAGGGGAGGCTTTCTTATGTCGTCGGCCGAGGACCAGATCCGTGACGTGATCGATCGGCGCATTGCCGCCATCCGGCGCAAGGATACGCGGGCGGCGGTCGCTTGCCTGGCGGCGGACGTGGTGGCGTTCGAGATGGTGCCTCCGCTGACGCTGCCGCCCGGCGCGGCGCGCGACGTGGAGGCGACGGCGGCGTGGCTCGCCGGGTTCGAGGAGGTGGACGTCGAGCTGCGCGACCTCGCAATCGAAGCGGACGGGTCGGTCGGTTTCGCGCGCGCGCTCCACCACCTGAAGGGCACGCGCGCCGGCGGGCACAAGGTCAGCCTGTGGATGCGCTCGACCTTGTGCTTCCGGCGGGAGGGCGGCGAATGGAAGATCGCGCATTCGCATACGTCGGTGCCGTTCTACGAGGGCCCGGAGATGAAGGCCGCGGTGGATTTGGTGCCGTAAGACGGTGCGACTGACGCGGCGCGAGTTCAGCGGGCTTGATCGCGCCCGGCTCCAGCTTTGCGGAGGCGGTGGTGAGGAGCGGAGTGGTAAAGCC
>DATCJM010000003.1:0-7355 GCA_036562805.1 Sphingomicrobium sp. | reverse complement strand
CGCGCTGATCGGCGGCGCCTACAGTTCGACCGCGGTGACGCAGGCGCTGGCGACGCGGCTCGGGCGGGAGAAGAAAGCGGGTGCCGAGCCGGCGGGAATCGCGCTCGCCACCGGCGTCATGTACCTGCGCATCCCGATCCTCATCGCGATCTTCTCGACCCGCGTTCTGCCGCCGATCCTCGTGCTGCTCGCGCCGGCCGTGATCGTCGCCTGGGCGGCCGGATACTGGCTTTACCGCAAGGCGCCGAAGTCGGACGCGCCGACGCCGCCCGGCAACCCGATCGCGCTCGTTCCCGCGCTCGGTTTCCTGCTCTTCGTGGCGATTGCGGCGCTCGCCGCCAAATGGGCGGAAGGACGCTTCGGCCAGAGCGGCATTGCCGTGCTTCTGCTGATCGTCGGCAGCATGGACGTCGATGTCGCGATCGTGACCCTGGGCGGGCTGTCGGCCGCGTCGATCGGCGCGCTTCCGGCGGCGATGGCAATCAGCGCAACGGTCATCGCCAACATGGCGGTCAAGATCGGCATCACGCTCGTCTATGCGCGGCGCAAGGGCGTATCGGCAGCCGTCGCGATGGCTGCTAGCGTCGCGATCCTTGGCGTGATGATCGGTCTCGCGTGGACGCGGCTCTAGCCGCGCTGCATCATGAGATTGGTCATCTCGGGCGACGGGCCCATGTTCGCCGCGAGGTGGGCCATGATCCAGATCGTTCCGACCATCACGAGGAACACGATCATCACGCCGAACGCGAGCGCGAGCACGTTATTGGTGTTGTCCGGCCCGCTGGTGATGTGGAGGAAGAAGACCAGGTGAACGCCCATCTGGGCGATGGCGAGAACGACGAGGCCGACGGCGACTCCCGGGCCCCATAAAGCCGACGTTGAGGCGACCCAGAAGGACACTGCGGTCAGGATCAGCGCGAGCGCGAGGCCGATCACATAAGCGAGCGTCTCGCTGATGATCGAATCGTGCGGCTCGCCGGGGGCGACGTTCTGCTGCTCGGGGTCTTCATGTTCGCTCATGGCAGTGTCCCGATCAGATATACGATCGTGAAGATGGCGACCCAGATGATGTCCAGCGCGTGCCAGAAGACGCTGAGGCACAGCAGGCGCCGCATGATGTGGGGCTGGAAACCCTTCGCCCACACCTGCGCCATCATCGTCCCGATCCACATCAGGCCGGCGGTGACATGCGCGCCGTGACAGCCGACCAACGTGAAGAATGACGACAGGAAGGCGCTGCGCTGGGGCCCGGCGCCGATGCGGATCATGCCCGCGAACTCGGTCAGCTCGATGACCAGGAAGACGAAGCCGAAGAAGCCGGTGAGCGCGAGCCAGATCTGCGTCCACAGCAGGTTCTGGCGCTTCGCCGCGATCATCGCGAGGCCGCAGATGAAGCTGGAAACGAGCAGCGCCAGAGTCTCGATCGCGACGTTGGTGCGGTCGAACAATTGGCTCGTGACCGGCCCGCCGTCGGTGGCGTGAACGAGCGACGCGTAGGTCGCGAACAAAGCCGAGAACAGCACCATGTCCGACAGCACGAACAGCCAGAAGCCGTAGGGCACGACGATGCTTTTCGACTGCGGCCCGCGGTTGCCGAGGCCGGTGTCTTCCGAGCCTCCGTGCGTGAGGCCGACGGCGGGCGCTTCGCTGACCGTGCTCATCGCGACTGGCTCACGGTGTGGAGCGCGCCCATCCGGATTCGGCGGCGCTCGCGCGCATTGTCGCGCACCTCCTCGACCGGGATGACGTGCTCGTGCTCGTCACGCCAGGCATACCAGACGAAGATGGCGAACGCGCCGACGAGGCCGAGGATCGCCAGCCACCAGATGTACCAGATGATCGCGAAGCCGCAGAGCGAGGCGAAGAAGGCGACGATGACTCCGGTCGGCGTGTTCAGCGGCATTTCGATCGGCTTGTAATCGGGCTCGGGGATCAGCTCCTCGCGCTCGATCGCCTTCTGCTTGCGGTGCCAATAGGCCTCCTCGCCATGGACGTCGGGAAGGACGGCGAAATTGTAATGCGGCGGCGGTGAGAGAGTCAGCCATTCGAGCGTGCGGCCGTCCCACGGATCGCCGGTGGTATCGAGGCGCTTGTCGCGCGTCCTGATCGAATAGAGGAGCTGCCAGACGGTCAGCGCGATCGCCGCGCCGATGAAACAGGCCCCGAGCAACTCGACCGCCAGCCACGGCTTCCAGCTTGGATCGGAGATGTGCTGCATCCGGCGCGTGCCGCCCCAGAAGCCGAGCAGATAGCTGGGCATGAACGCGAGGTTGAAGCCGACGAACCAGCACCAGAAGCCGGCCTTGCCGAGGCGCTCGTCGAGGGTGAAGCCGAACGCCTTCGGGAACCAGTAATGATAGCCCGCGAAGATCGCGAACACGACGCCGGGAATGATCACGTTGTGGAAGTGCGCGACCAGGAACAGGCTGTTGTGGACGACGAAATCGACCGGCGGGATGGCGAGCAGAACGCCGGTCAGGCCGCCGAGCGTGAAGGTCAGCATGAAGCCGATCGTGTAATACATCGGCACGTTGAAGCGGACACGCCCGCCGTACATCGTGAACAGCCAGTTGTAGATTTTCACGCCGGTGGGAATGCCGATGAGCATGCTGGCAATGCCGAAGAAGGCGTTGACGTCGGCGCCCGCGCCCATGGTGAAGAAATGGTGCAGCCAGACGGTGAAGCTGAGGATGCAGATCGCGAGCGTCGCGAAGACCATCGAGCGGTAGCCGAACAAGGGCTTGCCGGAGAAGGTCGCGACCACTTCCGAATAGATACCGAACGCGGGCAGGACGAGGATGTAAACTTCCGGATGCCCCCAGACCCAGATGAGGTTCATGTACAGCATCGAGTTGCCGCCGCCGTCGTTCGTGAAGAAATGGAAGCCGAGGTAGCGGTCGAGCATCAGCATCGCGAGAGTCGCGGTCAGCACCGGGAATGCGGCGATGATCAGGAGGTTGGCCGCGAGCGCGGTCCAGCAGAAGACCGGCATGCGGAGATAGCTCATGCCCGGCGCGCGGATCTTGAGGATCGTGGTGACGAAATTGACGCCGGTGAGCACCGTCCCGACGCCCGATATCTGGAGCGCCACCAGATAATAATCGACGCCGACGCCGGGCGAGAAGGCCTTCTCGCTCAAGGGCGGGAAAGCGAGCCAGCCGGTGCGCGCGAACTCGCCGAGGAACAGGCTGAGATTGACCAGCAGCGCGCCCGAAGCGGCGAGCCAGAAGCTCACGTTGTTGAGCGTCGGGAATGCGACGTCGCGCACGCCGAGCTGAAGCGGAACGACGAAGTTCATGAAGCCGATGACGAGCGGCATCGCGACGAAGAAGATCATGATCGTCCCGTGGGCCGAGAAGATCTGGTCGTAATGCTCGGGATTGAGATAGCCCTGGCTCGGGCCGACGGCGAAATATTGCTGCGCGCGCATCATGATCGCGTCGGCAAAGCCGCGGACCAGCATCACCAGCCCGAGGACGATGTACATGATCCCGATCTTCTTGTGGTCGGTCGAGGTGATGTACTCGTCCCACAGGAATTGCCACGCCCTGATCCTGGTGATCCAGATCGCGACCGCCGCGAGGCCGAGGATGACGACGATCGAGGTGACCAGCGGAATCGGCTCCTGGAACGGGATCGCGGACCAGGTGAGCTTGCCGAAGATCGGGCTCATTTCGCGCTGCCCTTCGCTGGCGACGAAGGAAGGCCGTTCGACGTCATGCCGGTGGTCCCTGGACCCGGCGAGGGCCGGCTATGCGGCAGCTGTTGCGGCGGCGGCGCCTTGCCGGAAGCGATCGCTTCGAAAAGGCCGGGCGCGACGTTGCTGTAGGTCATCGGCTTCACATAGCTCGTGGGCTGGGAAAGGAGCTTGTAGGCATTGGCGTCGAGCACCGGGCCTGCGCCGTGCGCGCCGTTCGCCCAGGCGGCGAATTGCTGCGGCGGGACCGAATGGACCGCGAATTCCATGCCGGGGAAACCGTCGCCGCTGAAATGGGCAGACCGGCCCCAGAAGACGCCTTGCTTGTCCGCCTCCAGGTTCAGTCGCGTCGTCATGTTCGGCATGGTGTAGATCATCGTTCCCATCTGCGGGACGAAGAAGACGTTCCAGACGGTCGCCGACGTCAGGCGGAAGCTGACCGGCGTTCCTGCCGGCACGACGAGCTGGTTTACCGTCGCGAGATGCTGGTCGGGATAGATGAACAGCCATTTCCAATCCAACGAGACGACGTCGACTCGAAGCGGCGGCTTCGACGAGGCGAGCGGCTTGGCCGGGTCGAGCGCGTGGCTTCCGATCCACGCAATGCCGCCAAGCAGCATGATGGTCATTGCGGGGATCGCCCACACGACGAGCTCGACCGCGCCCGAATATTCCCAGTCGGGGCGATAGACCGCTTTGGCATTGCCGCGCCGGAACCAGAAGGCGACGGCGACCGTCGCGATCATCGTCGGGATGATGATCGCGAGCATGATCGCGGTAGAATTGATGAGGAGCTGCTTTTCCTGCGCAGCGACCGGACCGACCGGGTCGAGGATTCCGCGATTGCAGCTTGTCAGGAGGAGGCAGAGAAGAGCGGCAGTCGCGCCGCATCCTGTTCGTTCCCCCTCGTGCCAGCCCATTGTGCTTCCGGCCCCTTCGCGCTGATACCTAGACGAACGCGAACTGATGAGGGTTCCGTAATGTCACGTAGATTGAACTCAAACAATTTCCGATGGTGGGAGCGCTCGTGAGGATCGGAATTCTGACCGGCGGTGGGGATGTGCCCGGGCTCAACGCCTGCATTCGCTCCGCCACTCTGTCAGCCGACGACCTGGGCTGGGACGTGATCGGGTTCAGGCGCGGATGGGAAGGCCTGCTCGCGATCGACCCCAGCGATCCGCAATCGATCGCTCAAAACACGCTCCACCTCGACCGCGCATCGGTTCGGGGGATCGACCGCAGCGGGGGAACGATCCTCCACACCTCGCGCATCGATCCGCGCGTGACGACGGACGGCGACCGGACGCGCCAGGTGCTCGACGTTCTCAATCGGCTCGGCGTCGATGCGATGATCACGCTTGGCGGCGACGGTACGTTGCGTTTCTCGGCGCATCTGTCGCGCCAGGGCCTGCCCGTCATCGCGATCCCCAAGACGATGGACAATGACGTGTTCGGAACCGACTATGCGATCGGTTTCTCGACCGCGGTCAGCCGCTCGGTCGAGGCGATCAATGCGCTGCGCACCACCGTCGAAAGCCATGAGCGGATCGGAATCGTCGAGCTGTTCGGCCGGCGAAGCGGCGAGACGGCGCTGCTTGCGGGCTTCCTCGCGCAGGTCGACCGCACGGTGATCGCCGAGGTGCCGGCCGACCTCGATATCCTCCTGCCGCTGCTGGCCCGCGACAAGAGCGACAGCGGCCAGGATTATGCGATGTGCGTCGTTTCGGAAGGTGCGACGATCGTCGGCGAGGCGCCGCCCGACGACCATGTTCGAGCGCTTCCGGCGAGCGACCGCGAAGAGGTCAGCATCGGCCGCCGCATCAGCCGGGCGGTCAAGGACAAGCTCGCCGTCGGCACGGTCGTCCAGGAGCTCGCCTATCTGATGCGCGCCGGTGAGCCGGATGCGATGGACCGGATGGTCGGCCTCGCATTCGGAACGCTTGCAGTGCAATTGGTTTCGCGAGGCGAGACCGGCCGGATGGTTGCGCTGGAAAACGGCCGGTACACCCATGTCCCGATCGGCACGCTCGAAAGCGCGCGGAAGATCGTCGACGTGGCCGCTCTATACGATCCTGACATCTATCGCGCGAAGCTGATGCACGTCGAGCAGATGCCGATGTTCCTCTACTAGGAACCGCTCCGGAAGAGGTGGTGACCCCAACGGGACTCGAACCCGTGTTTTCGCCGTGAAAGGGCGACGTCCTAGACCGCTAGACGATGGGGCCGGATCGGCGGCTCGCGGTTAGGCGAGGGGTCCTGCCCGGTCAAGCGAGCGCGGCGTCTTCCAGATGCATCTCGGCCGCGTTGCCGCCGTTCCATTCGTCGCGCTTGATCGATCCGGCGAGCCACCAGCGGGTATCGGCGGGCGAGGCGAGGAGCGCCTGGCCGAGATCGGTGGCGGCGCTTCTGAACGCGATCCACTTGAAGCTCTTGCCGTCGTCGCCGCAGGCGATGCCGCGGACATGACCGTCGCCGACGATGCCGGTCTTGAGGAGGCGCACGGGGCCGGCAGCGACCCGCGGGCTCGGCCACCCCGCGCCGTAAGGCCCCGCCGCATCGAGCGCATCGCACAAGGCTCCGGCGACTCCCCCAGGGGCGAGCAAAGCGTCGAGCAGCAGCGCCTTGTCGGCGCGCGATCTCTCGACGTCGGCGGCGAGGCGCTCGTTGATGAAAGTGCGGAAGGCTTCGAGCCCGCCTGCCGGAAGTGTCAGACCGGCCGCCATCGCATGGCCGCCGCCGGCGATCAGCAGGCCGCTGTCCTTGGCGGCGAGGACTGCGGCGCCGAGGTCCACGCCCGAGATCGAGCGGCCCGAGCCCTTGCCGGTCCCGTCCTCGCATTCCGCGATCACGATCGCCGGGCGCCCGAAGCGCTCTTTAAGTCTTCCGGCGACTATGCCGATCACGCCCTGATGCCAGCCACCGCTCATCACCGTGATGACGGGCGAATCACCCTGCTCGCGCGCCTGTACCTCCGCCTGTTCGCAGACCAGCATCTCGATCGCCCGGCGCTCCTCGTTGAGGCGGTCGAGCTCGGCGGCGATGGCGCGCGCTTCTTCCGGGTCGGTCGAGGTCAGCAGGCGAACGCCGAGATCGGACTTGCCGACCCGCCCGCCGGCGTTGATGCGGGGGCCGAGCGCGAAGCCCAAGTCGCGGCAGCTCGGGGGCTTCACCAGCCGCGCCGCTTCCGCAAGCGCTGCGAGGCCGACGTTCTGGCGGCCGGCCATGATCTTCAGCCCCTGCGTCACGAACGCGCGGTTGAGGCTCTTCAATCGTGCCACATCTGCCACCGTGCCGAGCGCGACCAGGTCCAGCAGGTCGAGGATTTTCGGTTCAGCGAGAACTTCGAAATAACCGCGGGCACGGAGCTCGCGGATCAGGGCAACGCCGAGGAGGAAGGCCATGCCGACCGCGGCGAGATGGCCGTGGGCTGCGCCGTCCTCGCTCTCGTCGAGGCGGTTGGGATTGATCAGCGCATGGGCGACGGGGAGAAGGCTCGCGCATTGGTGGTGGTCGACGACGATCACGTCGAGGCCGGCGCCGCGTGCTTCCTCCAGCGCATCGAAGGCCTGCGCGCCGCAGTCGACGCAGACGGCGACGGTCGCGCCTTTCGTCTTCAGCTCGACCAGGGCTTTGCCTGACGGGCCGTAGCCCTCCATCA
>DATCJM010000389.1:0-2503 GCA_036562805.1 Sphingomicrobium sp. | reverse complement strand
GAACTCGGTGTCGCGCTCGATCTTGAAGGACAGCGCGTGCCGCGGGTTGACGACGACGCGGGCAAGCCGGGCGGCGTCGAGCAGACCCTCCTCCTGGTCGAAATCCCAGCTGCGCGCCTGCTGCGCGAGGAGTCGCCGCTGAAGGCGGTTGGCAAGCCGCGTGACGACGTTCGACAAGCCGGCCATCTGCTGGTCGAGATAGGCACGGAGCCGCGACAGCTCCTCTTCATCGCAAAGTTCTTCGGATTCGACGATTTCGTCGAAGCGAGTAGTGAATGCCTTATAATCGGTGGGCGGCGAGAGGTCCCAATTGCGGCGCCCGGGCGCGGCGAAGAGGCTCTCGCTCATGTCGTCGCCGGCGGTGGACTCCTGCTCGCTCGCTTCCGCCTCCTGGGTCGAGTCACCGTCGGAATCCTGATCCTCGACCTGTTCGCCGCGCATTTCGACATCGCCGCCGCCGGGTTCGCCCTCGTCGCCCTGCTCGGCCGAATCTTCGCCATCCTCCTCATCCTCGGCATCGTCCCCGGCGTCCTCGGGCTCGTCCTCCAGCGGCTCCTCGGCAGCCGCGAGACTCAGATCCTCGAGCAGCCGTCGCGACAGTTTCGCGAAGGCTGCCTGGTCGTCGAGCGTGAGCGCCAACGCGTCGAGCTCGGCCGACGCTTTCTCCTCGATCCACGGCGCGACGAGCTTCAACCCCGCCGTAGCAGCCGGCGGGGGCGCTTCTCCCGTCAGCCGCTCACGGGCAATCAATCCGATCGCGGTCGATAGCGGCACTTCTTCGGCATCGCGGGCGCGAACGATCGCGTCGGCGCGGACGCGGGCGTCGGTCAGGTGCCGCAGGTTGTCGCGAACGCCGCCCATGGCGCGGGCGCCGAGCGCTTCGATGCGGGCCGTTTCGAGCGCATCGAACACGGCACGCGCCTCGATATCCATCGGCGCGACGCGCGCGTGCAGCCGAGCGTCATGATAGCGCAGTCGAAGCGCTGCAGAATCGGCGGCGCCGCGCGCTTCGGCGACCAGCTTCGGTTCGAGAGCAGGACCCGGAGACGCAACGCGCGCCGTCTTCCCCGACGCCGGCGCCATGTCGGACGCAAACACGACCTCGACCTCGGGATCTTTGGCGATGGCGCGCGACGCGCCCGCAAGCGCCCGGCGGAAGAGATCGATCTTCTCTGCCATCTGGAGTCCGGCCTAGGCCTTTCCGACCACGCTCTCCGGCAGGTCCTCACCAAACACGCGCTGATAATATTCGGCGATCAGCGGGCGTTCGGATTCGTCGCACTTGTTGAGGAAGCTGACGCGGAACGCATAGCCCATATCCCCGAAGATCTGCGCATTCTGGGCCCAGCTGATCACCATCCGCGGACTCATCACGGTCGAGATGTCGCCGTTCATGAACCCCTGGCGGGACAGTTCGGCGACCTTGATCATCTTCTCGACGATCGCCTTGCCGTCGGGTTCGTCATATTCGCCGGACTTGGCCATCACGATCTGGGCCTCGACCTGGGCGGGCAGGTAATTGAGCGTGGTGACGATGTTCCAGCGATCCATCTGGCCCTGGTTGATCGCCTGGGTGCCGTGATAGAGGCCGGTCGTGTCGCCGAGGCCGACGGTGTTGGTCGTCGCGAAGAGGCGGAACCAGGGGTTCGGGCGGATGACCCGGTTCTGGTCGAGCAGGGTCAGCTTGCCCTCGGCCTCGAGCACGCGCTGGATCACGAACATCACGTCCGGCCGGCCGGCGTCATATTCGTCGAACACCAGCGCGACAGGGTGCTGCAGCGCCCACGGCAGAAGACCTTCGCGGAACTCGGTCACCTGCTGGCCGTCGCGGAGCACGATCGCGTCGCGGCCGACCAGATCGATGCGGCTGATGTGCGCATCCAGATTGATCCGGATGAGCGGCCAGTTGAGCCGCGCCGCGACCTGCTCGATATGAGTAGACTTGCCCGTGCCGTGATAGCCCTGGACCATTACGCGGCGGTTCTTCGCGAAGCCGGCGCATATGGCGAGCGTCGTGTTCGGATCGAACACATAGGTCGGATCGAGGTCGGGAACGCGCTCGTCGGCCTCGCTGAATGCCGGCACTTCCATGTCCGAATTGACGCCGAAGGCCTCGCGGACCTTCACCACCTTGTCGGGGGTCGTCATCAGCGTCTCGGCGCGGCTTTCGGGATTCACGTTGGCCAGGTCAGTCATAGGATGAAGCCTTAAGGGAAGGGCGCGCGCGCCTCAATGTTCAGCCAATTTTTGGCGGAAGCGGAAACAGCGTCCGGAAACGCTTCGCGAGCTCGATGTCTCCCTTCACCTCAACCATTTCAAGTGGCGCGCCGCCGTGGATCACGGCTGCAATCTCGCTCGGCGTTCCGCTGAAGACCACGTCGCAATCCTTGACCGGCGCGCGCTCAACTTCCAGCCTGCCATTACGAACAAATGTCACATAGTCCACGTCGCCGAAATGGAAGCCGATCCGGGTTGACATGCCCGCGGCGAGCTCGGCCGAGAT
>DATCJM010000378.1:0-1643 GCA_036562805.1 Sphingomicrobium sp. | reverse complement strand
CCCTTGCCGCTGCGCGAAGCGGCTATCCCTGCGCGCCCATGGTGAAGGCGTTGAGCTTGTTGCCGTCCGGATCGCGGAAATAGCCGGCGTAGAAGCCGCCGCCGCGGTCGCCGGGCGCACCTTCGTCGCTGCCGCCGTTCGCAAGCGCGAGGTCGTAGAGGCGCTGGACCTGGTCCTTGTCCTTCGCCTCGAGCGCGACCATCACGCCGTTGCCGACCGTCGCGGCATTGCCGTCGAAGGGCCTGGTGATGCCGATGCCTGCGCCGGCGCCCTGCTTGCCCCAGGCAATGAACTGGTCATTTTCCATCATCCGGCCGACGCCCAACTCGCCACACAAAGCATCGTAGAATTTGGCCGACTTTTCGCGGTCGTTCGTCCCGAGCGTCACATAGCCGATCATGCTGTCCTCCTGTCGAGTCGGGTCGAGAACATTACGGGAACAAAGCTGCCGCGTAAAGCAAATGCTGCTCAGCTAGATCCATTTCGACGCGACGGCGACGGCCACTGCGATCGCCACGACCACGCCGATTGACAGCCCCCGCTTCATGCCGCCTCAATCGGGGCGCAAGCGGCGCGCAGCCACTCGAGGTCTGCGCCGGAAAGCGTCGGGCCGACCTTCGCCAGCACGTGCGCGTGATAGCAGTTGAGCCAGATCAGCTCCTCCGCATCGAGCATCTCGGCGCAGATCAGGCGGCGGTCGATCGGCGCGAAGGTCAGCGTCTCGAAGCCGAGCATCTCCTTCTCCGCACCCTCGATCTCGCGCGGGACGACGAGGACGAGATTCTCGATCCGGATGCCGTATTCGCCGGTCTTGTAATAGCCGGGCTCGTTGGAGATGATCATGCCCGCCTGAAGCGGTTCGTCACCGCCGGGCTGAGCGCTTCCGACAGGCGAAATGCGCTGCGGCCCCTCGTGGACGGCGAGGAAGCTGCCGACACCGTGGCCGGTGCCGTGGGCGTAATCGAGCCCAGCTTCCCACAGCGGCCGTCGGGCGAAGCTGTCGAGCTGCGATCCGCGCGTGCCCTTCGGGAATACAGCGGTGGCAATGGCGATATGGCCCTTGAGCACGCGGGTGAACCGGTCGCGCATCTCCTCGGTCGGCTCGCCGATCGGGACCGTGCGGGTGATGTCGGTGGTGCCGTCGACATATTGGCCGCCCGAATCGATCAGGTAGAGCGTGCCCTTCTCGAGCTTGCGGTTGGTCTTCTCGCTCGACTTGTAGTGGACGATCGCGCCGTTCGGCCCCGCGCCCGAGATGCTGTCGAACGAGAGGTCGCGAAGCTCCGGGTTCTCGCGGCGGAGGCTTTCGAGCTTGTCCGACGCGATAAGCTCATCGACCTCGCCCTTGGGCGCTTCGTCGTCGATCCAGTGCAGGAACCGGACGATGGCCGCGCCATCGCGGGTCTGCGCGGCTTTCTGGCCGGCGATCTCGGCCGGGTTCTTCAGCGCCTTCGGGAGGATCGTCGGGTCGCGCAGCGGCAGCACCTTGGCGCCCGCTTTCTCGAGCGCCTCGAAGATTGCGGCGACCGCTCGCTCCGGGTCGACGACGACCGTTTTCCCATGAAGCTCGGACAGCGCGCCTTCGAACTCGTAGCGCTCATGCAACTTCACGCCGTTGCCGAGGTGCTGGCGAAGCTCCGGCG
>DATCJM010000312.1:0-2394 GCA_036562805.1 Sphingomicrobium sp. | reverse complement strand
TCCAGGCCGTGATCGTGCCGCTGTCGGTGATCACGATCGCGTCGTCGTCGAGCAATTTGTTGAGCTCGTGCGTCACCACCTGCGGCTTCATCGGCTTGTCGGTGCGCGTGCCGCGCTCGTTCATCAGCTCCCGCCAGTCGCTCATGCTGTCCTGCGCGGCTTTGAGGAACTTGCCGCTGTCGTTCTTCTTGAGCAGCGGCAACAGCTCGGAGAGCACGACCTTGCTGTCGCCGACGAGCCCGACGTCGACCGGATAGCGCATCCCGATGCGCTTCGGGTCGAGCTCGATCTGCACCGCCTTGGCCTTCCCCGGCTGCGGGTAGAATTCGATGTAGGGGAAGGTCGACCCGACGATCAGCAATGTATCGCAGCCTTCCAGCGCCTCCTGGCTCGGCTTGGTGCCGAGCAGGCCGACTCCGCCCGTCGTGTACGGGCTCTCGTCCGGCACCGATTGCTTGCCCAAAAGCGGCTTCCCGATCGGCGCCTGCAACCGCTCGGCCATGGCAAGCAATTCGTCGGTCGCGTGGATCGCGCCGCGCCCGGCTAGGATGAACGGCTTCTCGGCCGCGTTGAGGATGTCCGCCGCGCGTTGCAGCATTTCGGCATTCGGCATTTGCCCGCCATGCGCCATCACGTTCGACACATGGTCGGCGACGTTGCGCTCCGAGCGGTCCTTGACCGGCTGTGACTGGAAGTCGACCGGCACCATCACGTGCGTCGGCTGGCGATAGGCGAGGGCGGTGCGGCACGCCTGCTCGACCACGTCCTGCACGTGCGCCGGGCCCATCACGCGCACCGAATAAGCGGTCGCGTCCATGAACAACTTGTCGAGCGCGACATCCTGCTGGGTGTAGGTCTCGATAAGATCGTGGTGCTGCGCGCCGGTGATCGCGAGCACCGGCTGGTTGTCCAGCTTGGCGTCGTAAATGCCGTTGAGCAGGTGGATCCCGCCGGGTCCCGACGTCGCCATGCAGACGCCCAGCCGTCCGGTGAACTTCGCATAAGCGCAGGCCGCGAATGCCGCGACTTCCTCGTGACGCACCTGGACGAACCTGATCTTGTCCTGCCGCGTGCGAAGCGACTCGAACAGGCCGTTGATGCCGTCTCCGGGAATGCCGAAGATCGTGTCGACGCCCCACTTGATCAGCGTTTCGACGAGGATGTCGCCGCCGGTGTCCGCCATGATCCTGATCTCCTCTTAGTCTAATTGATAATCGCGCACGTCGCGAAAGGGTCCGCCGCTGGTCGCGAGCGCGGGTTCGCTCGGGTCCGGCGGCGGGCGAAGGATGATCTCGCGCGGCACCTTTTCGACGTCCGTCACGCCGGTCAGGGCCATCGCAACACTGAGCTCGTCCTTCAAAATCTCGAGCGCCTTCGTGACTCCCGCCTGGCCGTAAGCGCCGAGCCCGTAGAGGTAAGCGCGGCCGATGAAGCAGGCGCGCGCGCCGAGCCCGAGGAACTTGAGCACGTCGAGGCCCGAACGAACGCCGCTGTCGACATAGACTTCGCACTTGTCGCCGACCGCCTCGACGATGCCGCTCAGCACCGACGCGGTCGACGGCGCGCTGTCGAGCTGGCGCCCGCCGTGGTTGGACACCAGGATCGCGTCCGCGCCGGCCTCGACTGCCATCTTGGCGTCCTCGGGATCGAGGATGCCCTTGACGATCAGCTTGCCCGGCCACAGCGAGCGCACCCATTCGAGCGTCTTGACGTCGAAGGATGAATCGAGCTGGCTCTTCACCAGCTCCGCCATCTCCGCGACATTCCCGCTCTTCACCTTGTCGGCGTAATTGCCGAAGCTCCAGCGCTTCGAATGCAGCATCGCGAACGCCCAGCTCGGGTTCGATACGATGCTCCAGATGTTTGCCGGCGTGAGCTTGGGCGGAACGCCCAGGCCGTTATGCTTGTCGGCGTAGCGGGTGCCTTCGACGTGCAGGTCCATGGTCAGGATCAGCACCGGGCAGCCGGCCTTCTTCGCCCGCTCGATTAGCTCCTGCGAGAAACCGCGGTCCTTCTCCAGGTACAGCTGGAACCAGAACGGCCGGTCGACCGAGCTGCGAACGTCCTCGATCGACAGCAAAGCGTTGGTCGAGAGCGAAAACGGAATGCCGAAATCGTGCGCCGCGCGGCACGACAATATCTCGCCGTTCGACCAGATCGCGCCGCACATCCCGGTCGGCCCGATCGCGACCGGCATCGACACTTTCTCGCCAAGCATCGTCGTCTCGAGCTTGCGGTTCGACACGTCGAACATCACCCGTTCCCGGAAGCGGATGGAATCCAGGTCCCGCCGATTGTCGCGCAGCGTGATCTGTTGGAACGATCCCGCTTCCATATAATCCATGAATGGCTTGGGCACGCGGGCGTGCGCGCGCTGGCGCAAATCCTCGATGC
>DATCJM010000307.1:0-1556 GCA_036562805.1 Sphingomicrobium sp. | reverse complement strand
CCTCAAGATCGTCAGCGCGCCAGGGCTCGGGTCGCTCGACGTGCTCGGCATGAATTTCCTGTCGAAGCTCGAATCGTGGCGGGTCCAGGGCGACATGCTCGTTCTCGTGCCCCATCACCCCCAAGCGAGAGGGGCCTAACTTCCCCTCTCCGCCGGCTTCGCGTAACTCGCCGCCATGCATTTCCTCGACCAGGCGAAGATCTTCGTCCGCTCCGGCGCGGGCGGCCCAGGGGCAGTGTCGTTTCGCCGCGAGAAGTTCGTCGAGTTCGGCGGTCCCGATGGCGGCGATGGCGGCAAGGGCGCAGACATCGTCTTTGAAGCGGTCGCTGGCCTCAATACGCTGATCGACTTCCGCTACACCCAGCACTTCCGCGCTCCGCGCGGCAAAGGGGGCTCAGGATCGAATCGAACCGGTGCCGGCGGCCAAGACCTCGTCATCAAGGTGCCGGTCGGCACGCAGGTCCTCGCCGATGACGAGGACCGCACCTTGCTCGCCGACCTGACGAAAGTCGGCGACCGAGTAACCCTGCTCAAAGGCGGCATGGGAGGCCGCGGCAACGCGAGCTACAAGACGTCGACCAACCGTGCGCCGCGCCAGCATCAAACCGGCGAAGCGGGCGAGGAGATGTGGGTGTGGCTGCGGCTGAAGCTGCTGGCTGATGTCGGCCTCGTTGGGTTGCCCAATGCGGGCAAGTCCACCTTTCTCAATTCGGTGACCAATGCGTCGGCGAAAGTCGGCGATTATCCGTTCACGACGCTTCGACCGCAGCTTGGCGTCGTCCGGCACAAGGGCCGCGAATTCGTCATCGCCGACATTCCCGGATTGATCGAGGGGGCAGCGGAAGGCGCGGGCATCGGTGATCGTTTTCTCGGCCACGTCGAACGAACCGGCCTCCTGCTCCACCTCGTCGACGGATCGGCCGAGGATCCGGTCGAAGCCTGGCGGGTCGTCCGCGGCGAGCTTGAGGACTATGGCGCCGGGCTCGGCAACAAGCCCGAGCTGATCGCACTGACGAAGGCCGACCTGCTCGACGACCAGGAGCGCTCGAAGCTTGCCAAGGCGCTCGCACGTGCGTCCGGCGCGCGCGTCTTCCCCATTTCAGCGCCGCTCGACGAGGGCCTCGAACCGCTCCTCGACGCGATTATCGAGCGGATCGGCTCGGCAACGGACCAGCCCCCGGAAACGGCAGAAGCCGAAGGCGCCGAAGGACGCCCCTGGTCGCCACTATGAGGCTCGCGCTAACCGGCGGGACGGGTTTCATCGGTTCGCACCTCATCGACGTCGCGATTGCTGCGGGCCACGAGCTCACGGCGCTGACCCGCCGCGATCAACCGAATCGGGATGGGGTCGAATGGATAAGCGGCGATCTCCACGACCGCGCTGCGCTCGAACAGCTGGTTTCCCACGCCGACGCGGTCATCCATGTTGCCGGCGTCATCACGGCCAATACAGCCGCCACATTTGAGAGGGGAAACGTCGACGGCACACTGGCGATGCTTGCTGCCGCGACGGCCGCCGGCATCCACCGCTTCGTCCATCTTTCGTCGCTCGCCGC
>DATCJM010000301.1:0-12562 GCA_036562805.1 Sphingomicrobium sp. | reverse complement strand
CCCAGGCGCGCCCGTCCGCCGCGTTCACGGTCGAGGGACAGCTTCGGATCGACGTTGAAGATGTTCTTCACATAGGCAACGAGCTCGATTCCGCCGAGCCATCTGATGCCGGCCGACGCATTGACCAGCGTGTACGGCGGCAGCTTAAGGGAGCCGAAGTTCTGCGTGCTGGTGCCGAAATTCCCGGTCACCGGATCGAAGAAGATGAAATTGAAAATGCCGGCGCCTGGCTCCTGGTCGCCCGGTTGGGTGAAGCGGCTGCCAACCCGCTGCACCGAGGCGTTGACGTACCAGTCCGAATTGGACGCGAGGCGCGCTTGGTAGTTCGCCGTGGCGGCGACCTGGTACTTCGGCACCGTCGGCAGGCGGTTGCCCTTGCGGATACCCGCGATGACGTCACCGCCGAGCGTGGTCACACTGCTGTCGAACTTCGAATTGAGCACGCTTCCGGAGAAGCTCAGGTCAAGTCCCGCAAGCGGATGTGTCGACAACTCGGCCTCGATGCCGTCGCTGTGCGCCTTGGGCACATTGAACACGACGCGAGACGAGCAGCTTCCCGCGTCCGCCGTTACCTGCAGATTGCGGATCTGGTTATGGAAAGCAGCCGCGTTGAACGTGAAACCATGCTTCGAATATTTGAACCCGGCTTCATAGTTCCACAGCGTCTCATCCGTGTACGCCGGGTGATTCCCGAAGATCGCCGCGTCGGATGGCGTGCAAAGGGGAATGTTCAGCGGATCGTTCACGCCGCCGAGACGGAAGCCCTTCGCGACCTGAAGGTTCACGCTGAGGCTTCGGTTCGGCTCCCAGCTGACGATCCCCCGGGGCGAGAATCCGTTCGACTTGGTTTTGTCGCCGATCCTCGTGTCCGAGTTGGAGAAGATACCGCCGGAAATGAAATCGCGGGTTTCGTGGAAGTCGTACCAGCGGCCGCCGCCGGTCATCTTGATCTGTCCGAACTTGTAGCTTGCTTCGCCGAACACCGCCTTTTGCGTGTCCACGTATGGAATGTTGGAATTGAACGGGCTGTCCGCAGGGAAACCGTTGAAGGTCGCCGAAACCGGCACGCCGGGAGCGACGACGTCGAGGAAATCCTGGCTGAACACGTCTGCGCCAGGCGTTGGAAGCCGCTGCTTATAGTTGCGGTCGGCACGGCTGTAGAAGCCGCCGAACACCCACTGGAAGGGACCTAGGCCCGTCGATCCGAGCCGAAGCTCCTGACTGAACTGCTTCAGCTTGGTGGTATCGCGAAGATTGGAAATCAACGAAGCGCCGCCCGCAGCGGCTGGCGCAGCTCCGGCAAACGAGATGAAAACCGAGCCGGTGAGAGCCGATGCATCGCGGCTGACGAGGATGTTGCGGTCGAGGTGGCTGGTGACCGAGGTCAGCTCCGCGCCGCCGAAATCGTAGCTGGCAACGAGGTCGGCGAGGAGTGTCTTGTCGTGGAACTCCTCCGGCATCTTCAGGTATTGCAGACGCTTGCCCTTGCCGAGGTCGTTCTGCGTCGTGAACTGGTTGTCGTAGAGGTTGAAGACTTCTTCGCGCGGGAAGCCGTTCGCCTTCACATCCTGGTACACGACCCGAGGCGTGATCTTCAGGTCGGGCATGGGCTCCCACAGGAGCGAAACGCGCGTGCCGTAGCGGTGGCCGCTGTTGACGTCCTTCTTGTGGAAGGGACCGACCGAGTCGATGAATCCGCCAAAGTGCGTCCCGTAGCCCACGATGCGGGCGGCCGCCGTCGAGCCCATTGGAACGTTGATCGCGCCCTTGAGGCCATAACCAACGCTGCCGCCGCTATAATCGTTGACGTCGGCTTCCAGCTCACCCTCGGTGACGTCGAGCTTCGGCTGGTTCGTGATGTAGCGGATCGTGCCGCCGATCGATCCGGCGCCGAACAGCGTGCCTTGCGGGCCGCGTAGCGTCTCGACGCGATTGAGGTCGAACAGGTCGAAGTCCGGAGTGAACAGCGACAGCGAAACCGGACTTTCGTCGAGGTAGATGCCGACCTGTTCCTTCACCCCTGGCTGGTCGCGGACGATCTGCCCGGCGGCGACTCCGCGAATTGCGACCTGGCTCTGGCCGGGCCCGAGATTCTGGACGGTGAGGCCCGCGACGTTGCGGCTGAGATCCTCCAGCGTCTGGGCATGCGCGCGCTGGATGTCTTCCTGCGTCTGCGCATTAACGGAGAATGGCACATCCTGAACCGTCGACGCGCGCTTGGTCGCGGTGACGATGATCTCGCCCTGATCCGATGGAGGCGTTTGAGAGCCCGCCGATTGCGCGGTCTCCGCCGACGTCCGGGCTTTTGCGGCATTCGTTGCCTGAGTGGCCTGCTCGGGCGTGGTTTGTGCTGCCGCCGAAGCGGCGAAGGTGAGTGCGGACGTACCAATCAGCAAGAAGGCGGTGCTGCGCATGATTTCCCCCGTTTCCGGATTCATTGCCGGCACCCGGATTATGCATGAAACCGCAGTTAGGGAGAAAGCCGCTGGCGGTGGGAGCGCAATTTTCCTGCAGCAGCTGTTGCAGGATTGTTACAGGTATCAAACGTTACGGTGCATCACACGAACGATACCAGCTCCCGCGGCGGCACGACGGGCACCGCAGCGCCGCGTTCGGCGAGGAAACGGTGGCGTACGATTTCCGCTTGCTGTTCGAGGCCATAGCGCTCGAACGGCTTGCCCCGCCGGATCTTGTACGCATAGCGGCAGAAGGGATGCCGCATGAGCGGCAGATAGAAGCGGCCGCGCTTCTGCGCCTGCCAGACGTGCGTCATCTCGTGGATGAAAAAGCCCTGACGGCCGAGCGGCTCGCGCGCGAAATCCTCCGACCAGCCACCGGCCACGGGATGGAAGTAGATGTTGCCGTTTGGCGCCATTGCCGCGTTGCGCGGCTGGAAAGGCCACCATTTGCCGCGGATAAGCCGCACCCGCGAATAATCGATCGCATCGCCGAAGATGGAGCGGACGAGGACGATCTCTCCATCGGTGAGGCGTCGGGATTCCACCGTCCGGGCCTAGCGCGAGCGGCTTCCGTGCGCCACTTGCGGGCTCAAGAGTGCATCGCTAGGGCTGCGACAAAGAGCAAAACGGAGGAAGCGATCCCATGAGTGAGACTGCCGATCGGGTGAAGAAGATCGTCGTCGAGCATCTCGGCGTCGAGCCGGACAAAGTGACGGAAGATGCGAGCTTCATCGACGATCTCGGCGCCGACAGCCTCGATATCGTCGAGCTGGTGATGGCCTTCGAGGAGGAGTTCGGGGTCGAAATCCCTGACGACGCGGCGGAGAAAATCACCACCGTTCGCGATGCGATCGAGTATATCGACCAGAACAAGGGCTGACCGGGACACCGGTCCTGCCGCTGAGTTGCGCCTCAAGGGCGGCACGAACGGCTTCCCGAACATAACGGGAGGCCGTTTGTTTTGGTGGAACTGACTGGAGTTTAGATGATGCGCCGTGTCGTGGTGACAGGTCTGGGTCTGGTGACGCCGCTGGGCGGAGACGTCGAGACCAGCTGGAACAATCTGATTGCCGGCAAGAGCGGCATCGGGCCGATCACGCGGTTCGATACCACCGACCAGAAAGCGAAGATCGCCGGCGAGGTGAAGCCCAAGGACCACCCCTACGGCTTCGATCCGGACAAGCGCGTCGACCACAAGGTCCAACGGCAGGTCGACCCTTTCATCGTCTACGCGATCGATGCCGCGGGCCAGGCGATCGAGGACGCAGGCCTCACCGAGATGGACGAGGCGACCAAGGAGCGTGCTGGCGTTTCAATCGGCTCGGGGATCGGCGGGCTGCCCGGGATCGAGAGCGAGTCGATCGTGCTGGCCGAGAAGGGGCCCGGCCGAGTGAGCCCGCATTTCGTTCACGGACGGCTGATCAATCTGACCTCGGGCCAGGTATCGATCAAATACGGCCTGATGGGCCCGAACCATTCGGTGGTGACGGCCTGCTCGACCGGCGCGCATTCGATCGGCGATGCCGCCCGGATGATCAAGGATGGTGACGCCGACATCATGCTCGCCGGCGGAGCAGAAAGCACGATCAACCCGCTCGGCGTCGCTGGCTTCGCACAGGCGCGCGCGCTGAACACGTCATTCAATGACCGGCCCGAGCAGGCCAGTCGGCCGTACGACAAGAATCGCGAAGGCTTCGTCATGGGCGAGGGTGCCGGCGTCGTCGTGCTCGAGGAATATGAGCATGCCAAGGCGCGCGGCGCGAAAATCTACGCGGAGATCGTGGGATACGGTCTCTCGGGCGACGCCTATCACGTGACGGCGCCGCATCCCGAGGGGCGCGGAGCCGAACTGGCGATGCAGATGGCGCTCAGGAAGGCCGGCCTCAAGCCGGAGGACATCGACTACGTGAACGCGCATGGCACCTCGACGATGGCGGACACGATCGAGCTTGCCGCGGTCAAGCGCGTGCTCGGCGAGGACCTGCACGGCGCGTCGATGAGCAGCACCAAATCGGCGATCGGCCACCTGCTCGGCGGGGCGGGCGCGGTCGAAGCGATCTTCTGCATCCTTGCCATCCGCGACCAGATCGTGCCGCCGACGCTGAACCTCGACGATCCCGACGAAGGCACCGAGGGTGTCGACCTGGTGCCGCACAAGGCGAAGAAGCGGCAGGTCCGGGCGGCGCTCAGCAACAGCTTCGGCTTCGGCGGGACCAACGCCAGCCTGATCATGAAGGCGGTGTGAGGCACCCTTTCCGGATCGTCGCGGCGGCGATCGTCCTTGCTGCGCTTGCGACGGTTTATCTCTTCTGGTGGGCGCCGGGACCCAGGTCGGGCCCGCACGACATCATCGTCAAGGAAGGGACGACGCTCGGCGCCATATCGCGCCAGCTCGCGAAGGAAGGCGCTATCCCGGGCACGGCGCGCACATATTACGTAATGGCGCGGATTTTCGGCTCGAAGGACCCGATCCAGGCCGGCGAGTTCGAAATTCCAAAGGGAATGGGCGGCTCGTCGATCCTCGACCTGCTGCAGCACGGCAAGCCGCTGCTAAGGCTGATCACCGTGACCGAGGGGATGCCGTCGATCATCGTCGAAGAGAAGCTCGCGTCGAACAAGTATCTTTCAGGACCGCTCCCGCCGGTCCCTGAGGGATCGGTGCTTCCCGACAGTTACAGCTACCAGCGCGGCGATACGCGTTTGGCGCTCGTTGCGCGGATGCAGGCGGCGATGAAGAAGACGATCGCGCAGCTATGGCCGAAGCGGAGCGGCGATTGCCCGGTGACGACGCCCGACGATGCAATCACTCTGGCCTCGATCGTCGAGAAGGAAACGGCGAAGGCGAACGAGCGGCCGATGGTCGCGGGGGTTTATTGCAACCGGTTGAAGATCGGCATGAAGCTCGACGCCGATCCGACCGTTATCTACCCCGTGACGAAGGGAAAACCGCTTGGCCGCCGGATCCTCAAATCCGAGCTCGAGGCCGACAGTCCGTACAACACCTATCGTCGCGCCGGCCTGCCGCCCGGACCGATCGCGAACCCGGGCAAGGCCAGTATCGAGGCGGTGCTCCATCCCGCTGCGACGAAGGCGCTCTATTTCGTCGCGGACGGCACTGGCGGGCACGTGTTTGCGGAGACGCTCGCCGAACAGAACGCCAATGTCGCTAAATGGTATGCGATCCGCCGGCAACGAGGACAGATGTGAGGAACCGCGGGATCGGCCGAGGCCGCATGTTCACCGGCGCGCTGCTGCTCCTCGCCGCGATCATCACCTGGGGAATCGGGCTGATGATGGGCGTGCACGGCGAGGTCGTCGCGAAGGGAACGCAGCACGTCAGCATGGTCGCCGTCACGTTCAAGCGGAACGGAGCGATCGGGACCCTGATTCTGTCAGCCCTTGCGGCTTGGCTGCTGTTTCCGCCGCGCCGGCCAAAGTGGCCCGCGCGTGACTGGGCGTTGATCGTCGTCTTCGCTTTGCTCGCGGGAAGCAGCATTTACACGTTGGTCTGGCTGCAGACCTCGGTACTTCACTAGCGGGTGAGCGCCTCGCTGGGCACATAACCCACCCGGCGGGCCTCACCGGCATAGCCCCACGCCCATCCAAGGCTGTCGTCGAGCATGAGGAACGGCTCGCCAGGCTGGAGGCTGCAAAGTCCATCCGCGTCGGCTGAGGGCCCATTGCGCAGCGTGGCGGCGACGGCGAGCTTCCGCTCGGCCGGCGCCGCGTAATGCGAGGCGATCACGCGGCCGGCGAGCGAGACGTCGGCGAGATCCTTCCGGTAGGCGTGGAAGTGGGGGTCTGGCGGATCCGAGGGCCCGGACAGGGCGAATTCGTCAGCGCTGGTGGGCGTATGCGGGGGCCTGACCGATGATCGGCCGGTGTGCCGCGGAGCTCCCGTCGCTCTCGCGGAGGTTGCGCTTGAACCCTTCAAGAAATTCTGCCCCGTTGTTGGTGCGGACGACGAACACGTTGCGGCGGTCGTCCTGGTCTCGTTCGCGGCGGAGATAGCCGAGCGCGCCGAGCGTATTCAAGGCGCGAGTGACGACCGGCTTCGAAACGCCGAGGACCCGCGCGAGGCCGCGAACGGTGTGGGGGCCGGGCGTGAGATAGACCAGCATCAACAATGCCATCTGCCGGTTCGTCAGATCCGGCTCGCCAGAACGGACGTACGCGATGAGCGCTTTCATCCAGCCGGTAAGCGAAACTTCGCTCATTGCCGCAAGTCTCCGTCGTCGTGCCGCGTAGCTGTCCCCTAAACCGGTAAAGAGCCGAAATGTTGCAGGTGCGTTGGCCAAAATGGCCGGAATTTCGGCGAGTTGGCGGCTCAGGCGCGCGAATAACGCTGTTCCAGCGCCCGGAAGACGGCCCTGAGTCCAAGCGCTTCGCCCCCCTTTGGACGCCCCGGCTTGGCCGGCTCCCGCCACGCCCAGGTGTCGAGATGCGCCCAGGCGATTTCGTCAGGTACGAACCGCCTCAGGAACAAGGCGGCGTAGATGCAACCGGCCATCGCATTGTTGGCCATATTCGAGAGATCGGCCACGTCGCTCTTCAGATTTTCGTCATAGGGGTCCCAAAGCGGCATGCGCCAGATCGGGTCATCCGCCTCGCGCGACGCGGCCTCCAGGTCGCCAGCAAGCTCGTCATCGTTGACGAAAGTGGCGGGAAGGTCGGGCCCGAGCGCGACGCGGGCGGCGCCCGTCAAGGTCGCGAAGTCGACGATCAATTCGGGCTTCTCTTCCGCAGCGCGGGCAAGCGCATCGGCGAGGATCAGCCGGCCTTCGGCGTCGGTGTTGTCGATCTCGACGAACAGCCCCTTGCGCGACTTGACGATATCGCCCGGCCGCACCGCCGCACCTGAAACGGCATTCTCGACCGCCGGGATGAGGAGGTGAAGGCGGACCGGGAGGCGGCTCTCCATGATCAGCTGGGCAAGGCCGAGCGCATGAGCACCGCCCCCCATGTCCTTCTTCATGATCCGCATCCCCGATGCGGATTTGATGTCGAGGCCCCCGGTGTCGAAGCAGACGCCCTTGCCGACGATGGCGACGCGCGGGTGGTCCGGCTTGCCCCATTCGAGCTCCAGGAGACGCGGCGCCCGTTCGGCTGTCGCAGCAGCACCGACGGCGGCAATCAGCGGATAGCCTTCGGCGAGCTCGGCGCCCTTGGTCACCTTGAGCTGCGCGCCCGTGCGCTTCGCGACGTCGGCGACGGCCTGCTCGAGCTCGCCGGGCCCCATGTCGGCCGCCGGCATGTTGACGAGATCGCGGACGAGGGCGGTCGCCTCGGCGAGCCGGACTGTTTCCTCGATCCTTGCCGGCTCGCCGGTGACGAGTACTCGCGCCCCGCGTCGGTCGTCGTCCTTCTTCGAGCGGTAAGCGTCGAATCGATGTTGGGCGAGCAGCCAGCCGAGCGCTGCCTTGCCCGGTTCGCCGGCGGCGAGCTTGTACGAGCCCTCGGGCAGTTTTTCCGCAAGCGACGCCAGACACCAGGTCGACAAGTCGGCGGCTTTCTTCACCGAAACTGCCACTTCGAATCCATCGCCGCGCGGCAGGATCACGAACGCCCCGGTGCTCTTGCCGTCGAAGCGATGCGCCTCGATCAATGCGCGATCCTCTGCCGGTCGCTTCTCGAGCCAGCCCGAAAAGCCGTTCTTGTCGACGATATGGATCGGCCGCGCCTTCTGGCCGCGGTCGGGTACGAGAAGCGAAGCGAAGTCGGTCATGGCCGCGGCTCTAGCGGCGATTCCTCAACTCGCGAAGAGTTGCGGGCGTCTAGTGCTTGGCGGCGGCGCGGCTGAAGCGATAGCGGCCGTGGACTGGGCTTGCCCGATAGGTCCGGCCCGAACTGCAGGTGACAGTGAAGACACCGCTCGCCCCGCCGGACGTCGAGACGACCGAGCCGCACGAATAGCCGATCCGATCGATGGTCCGCGCAACGACGCTCTTGGGCAATGGCAGGTCCGCGGGAGTCGCCTGCGGCGCCGCGGTGGGCGCGTCGACCGGCGCGGTCGCGGCGATCGACGGATCGCTTCCGTCGAGCGCGCTTTGCGCGGATTGGCTTTGATCGACCGCCTGCTGAACGAAGGGTGCCGGCTGTTGCTGCGGCTCTTCGGGCGAGAGCTTGTGCCTTCGCGGCGCGGTGACAAACTCGCGCTGGGCGCGAGCTTCGACCGGCGTCGGCACAGCGGCAGGAGCGGCGGGCGGGACGCTTGAGGTCGCGGAGGTCTTGCCGAGTGGGCGGCCGATGCTGGGCGCCGGCGTCGCCGGCTGGACATTATCCCTCACCGACATTCCGGCGAACGCGCCGATGACGCCGGCGCTGAGCAACAGTCCGCCGGCAACCAGCGCCGGGCGCCGCCAGTCGAATGGCCGATCTTCGATTCCAGGGCTCGGACGATCGTGACCGCGCGGGCGCAGGATGTGCTCGAGCTCGCGCTGCACGCGCGCGACGGAATCCTCTTCGGACGCGTCGACAGCCGCCGCGGGCTCGGCATCAGGCTCTGAGACCGGCTGCTGGGCAAGCGGAGCGCCCCGATCGCGCACGGACGAGGCAATGAAAGACGCGACGCGTGGCTGTTCCGCGACCGGCGCACGCGGCTTCGGCGCATCGCCCGTCACTTGCTCGGCGAGGCCGCGCCAGGCCGAACCGAGCAACCCCTGCGCGGTCGCCGGCGGGGCGGCTGTCGCGGAAAATCCCCATTGGCGCGGCAGCGGATCGGGGACGAGGCCGATCGCACGGTCATAGTCGCGGCGCTTCGCGGGATCGCGCAGGATTCCGAAGGCGGCGCTCACCTGCGCAGCGGCGGCCGCGGAATGAGCGCCGAACATGCCCATGCATTTTGCAAAGGCACGCTTGATGTCGTCCTCGGTCGCTGCGGGCGAAAGCCCGAGCATGTCGTAATAAGTCGGCCGTGACCGTACCGAGCTAGCCATATCGATTCCCCGCACCCGCTGGACCGGAGTCCTAAGTGTCGGAAGGTCCGCCTCTTTTCCGGAGAAATCCAGTTCCGCTCAGCGTCGGAAATGGCCGTTTCGTCGGCAACGTGGGCGCTCGTGGAGCGACTAAGCGGAAGTAAACGGCTGATTCACTCGGCGGACGCGCCGGGCCGCGACGGCGAACGCGCCGCCTGTCCGCGAACGAACGTGACTCGTCCGTCTGTCGCATGCTCGATCATCCGCTCATATTCGCTAGCGAGCTGCTCATGGATCCTGCGCGCGATGTCGGAGGTCGAGGTTTGGGCGCGGCTTCTCTCGGTCTGCTGCCGATGAAAGAGATAGTTGATATCCACTGATGTCTTCGCCTCTCTTGCCGTCCTCGCGAGGCGGATGATGGCCCATCCGCGTGAACCGCAGATGACGCGAGAGTCGGATAGGCGACCAACGGTTGTTCCGCTTCGGCGAGGCGCGCCTCATCGGCTCATTCGGGCATGATCATGAACTGTTCCCAGCGCCCGTTCGCGCCGGGCTCGGCATAAGTGACGAGGGTCAGTTTCTTGTCGCCCGAATAGTGGATCGTGAAGTTGCGGTTGACGAAGCCACCGCGCAGCCGCGGGGGACCGAGGCTTTCGATCGAGCTTGGCGCGCCGAGCGGCGCAAGGCTGCTGCGATAATCGCCGAGCGTCGTCGCATCGAAATAATAATTGAGGTTCGAGGTGAACTTCGACCGGTCGACCTTTCCGGCCACGAGCATGTCGTAGACGCTGCGGACGTCGGCGGCCCGGTCGGTCTCATTGGTGAGCGCGGGCTCGGGCGAATTGAGGACGATCTTCTCGATGCCCGACGTCAGCGTTCCCGTCGCGCCGCTATAATCGGCGTTGGTGAAGACGACGATCGCGTCGCTGGTGTCGGGATAGACCGTGTTTTGCGTGAGGAATCCGACCGCCTCACCGCCATGGGTGATGATGTGGCGTTCGCGCTGGTAGCTGTTGGTGACGCCCAGTCCGTAGCCATTGGTGCGCCCGTCCGTGCGAAGAACAGGCATCTCCTGCTCGACCCAGTCGCGCGCGGGAATGAGCGCGCGATTCATCCGCGCGATGTCCCATTTGGCGAGATCGGCCGCATTCATCGACAGCTCGCCCGCTGCGTAGAGCCAGCCGCGTGCCGGTGGTTTCGCGATGCGCACGGGACCGAGCGCGAAGCGGTGATAGCCGGCGGGAAAGGCTGCAGTGTTCGTATCGTCCTGGTCGAGCGGATGCATGCCGAGCGGCCCGAAGACGCGCTGGTTGAGGAAGGCGAGCAGGGGTTCGCCGCTGACCTTTTCGACGATCATGCCGGCCACGACATAGCCGGTATTGCTGTACTGCCAGCGCGTCCCGGGCTCGAAGTCGAGCGGCTTCTTTGCCCATTTGTCGACGATATGCTGCGGCGTCGTCGGCACCGTCATGTCGGAGAAGAGGTAATCTTGCGGCCAGAAGTCCTGCAGCCCGGACGTGTGCGAGAGCAGCTGCCGGATGGTGATGCGGTCTCCCTCGGTAATTCCCGGCACATATTTCGAGACCGGATCGTCGAGGCTGAGCTTGCCGTCGTCGCGCAGAAGCAGGATCGCCATGGCGGTGAACTGCTTCGAATTGGACGCAATCTGGTACGGAAGGTCGGCGCGGGCGGGGAGGCTCTCGTTGGCCTTGCCGTAGGCCTTGTCGAGGACGAGCTGGCCATGGCGGACGATCGCGATTTCGGCGGACGGAACGCCGGTGTCGGCGAGCGTCTTCGCGACGAGCTGATCGACTTGGGCGACCTCGTCGGGGCTAAGGGATTGAGCGGCGGCGGGGACGGCGACAAGCGCGAGGAGCGCGGGCGTGAGCTTGAGCATGGCGGCAGCCTAACCGCGTCTCGGCTGCTGTCGAGTCTGCGGTCAGACGCGCCGCCGCAAGGGCCGTTCGCGCGTTTCAATGAACAAGGAACCACCAGAAAGGGACAAACTCTGCAGGACAGTCGCCGCATGCTGCCGAGATATCTGACGCCTTTTGCCTTCCTTGCTCTGTTCGTCCTCGGCGGGTGGATCGGCGGCGCGTGGAGCTTTCTCGGGGCCGCTGCGACGCCGCTGTTCCTGGTCGCCTTCGATAGCGCTTTGGGTCCGGATGACGAGGTTGGGGATGCGAAAAGCTCGGAACGTCTGCGCTGGCTGCCGCGCATCTACATCGTGCTCCAGCTCGCCGCGAACGGGTGGGCGGCTGTGCGCGTCGCGAGCCCGGCGACCGGCCTCGTGGACTGCCTGGGGCTGGCCTTGTCCGCCGGCGTCACCACCGGCGTGTTCGGCTTCGTCGCGGCGCACGAAATGATCCACAGCCGAGAGCGCAATGACCGCGCCTTCGGGCTGACGCTCCTCGGAAGCGTCCTCTACATGCATTTCCGGATCGCTCACGTGCACGGCCATCACGTTCGCGCCGGAACGCTCGAGGATCCGGCGACGGCGCGGATGGGCGAGGGCCTCTATCGCTTCTGGCTGCGCTCGATCGGCGGCCAGCTACGCGAAGCGTGGGAGTTCGAGGCGCGGCGCCGGCTTCGGCGCGGAGAGGCCGTCTTCGGGCCGGGCAATCGGATGATTGCCTTCGTCGGCCTTGAGTTGCTGTTCGTGATCGCCGTTGCGCTGCTCGGCCTTCGCGCCCTTGGCTTCGTCGTCCTGGTCGCGATGATCGCCGTGCTTCTCCTCGAGACGTTCAACTATGTCGCGCATTACGGCCTCGAACGGCGCATCGCGGCCGATGGCCGGCTTGAGCGGCTCGGCCCCCATCATTCGTGGAACAGCGCGCGCCGAATGAACAACGCCGCGCTTTTCAACATGGGCCGGCACAGCGACCATCACCGGCGCATGGCAAGGCCGTATGCGGGCCTCGATCCGCTGCCCGGCGCAGCCGAGCTTCCGTCCGGTTATGCCGCTGCGCTGCTCACGGCGCTCGTGCCGCCGGTCTGGCGGCGGATCATGGATCCACGTGCAAAGGCGGCCGTGAAACCACGACCGCCTTCATGAGGAGCTAAAGTGTTTTAGGCCGGCTTAGGCCGGGCTGTTGGGGTGGGGATGGTGATGATTGTTGTGAACGGCGATGTAGATGATCGTCGCGAGCACCAGGCCCCACACGATGAGGACCGGGATCGGCGGCGGAC
>DATCJM010000291.1:0-3993 GCA_036562805.1 Sphingomicrobium sp. | reverse complement strand
CAGGAAATGCTTCGCCTGTTCGGGATCGAGCCAGGCATCGAACAGGCGCTCGGCCTGCGCAGCGATCTCCCGCTTCACCGTCACGATGGCCGGCGCGCTCATTCGTGTTCGTCCCTCTCGGCGTCGACAAGCGCCTGGAGGCCGTCGAGGTGCACGGACCAGAATTTCTCCCATTGCCGGAGCCAGTCCTCGGCTTCTCTAAGCGGTTCGGGCCGGAGCGTGCAGATCTGCTTTCGCCCCGCCTTGCGCCGTTCCACGAGCCCGGCGGTCTCAAGCACCTTCACATGCTTCGACGCGCCCGCGAACGTCATCCGGAACGGCTCGCCTAGTTCGCCGACCGATTTGTCGCCGAGCGCGAGGTTGGCAAGCATTCCGCGCCGCGTCGGATCGGCGAGCGCCCGGAACGTCACATCGAGTCGATTTTCAACCATAAGGTTTAGTAATAAGCGTCGTAGTCCGATTGTCAACCGCTTGGTTGAACAACATGCTGCCGCCGCTAATGTGACCGGGTCTGAAGTTCATCGATAAGTTGCTTGCGGCAACGCTCTGAAAGTTGAATCGTCCGCCCATTCCGATTCCGGAAGGGGACTCTTCGTGACTCGATTCCACATGCTTTCGCCGCTGGCGATGCTGTTCGCCGCGACCGCGCTCGCCGCTCCCGCCGCCGCCGCGCCTGCCACCGGCCCAAGCCGCTACCTGACCGGTTCCGACCTGTTCAACCTCGAATGGGCGAGCGATCCGGAGATCAGCCCTGACGGCCGGACGATCGCCTACGTGCGTGAATCGAACGACGTCATGACCGACAAGGCGCGGCCGACGATTTGGCTGATCGACGTCGCCACCGGCCAGCAGCGCCCGCTCGTCGCCGGCTCGGGCTCCTATTTCTCCCCGCGCTGGTCGCCCGACGGCACCCGGCTCGCTTATGTCGCGGCGGAAGGGGGCAGCCCGCAGCTCTACGTGCGGTGGATGGGGACCGGCGAAAGCGCCCGCATCACCGGGCTGCCGAACAGCCCGAGCGGCCTCGCCTGGTCGCCTGACGGACGCCGCATCGCTTATTCGATGCTGGTCCCAGACGATGCGCCGAAGCTCGGCACCGCGCCGGCCAAGCCCGAAGGCGCGAAGTGGGCCGATCCGCTGCAGGTGATCGACAAGGTCACCTATCGCTTCGACGCCGCCGGCTACCTCCCTTCAGGCTACCGGCAGATCTTCTGGGTGCCCGCCGACGGCGGCGCGCCGACGCAGCTGACCTTCGGCGCTCATAATGCCGGCGGCGACGTTTCGTGGACGCCGGACGGCCGCTCGATCCTGTTCAGCGCGAACCTCGGCCCGAACTGGGAGCGCGAGGCGCTCCAGAGCGAAGTGTACAAAATCAGCATCGACGGCGGCGCGCCTGTCGCACTGACGAGCCGCTTCGGCCCCGACAATTCGCCGACCGTCTCGCCCGACGGGCGAAGCATTGCCTGGGTCGGCTTCGACGACAAGAAGCTCGGCTACCAGAACCGCCGCCTGTCGGTCATGAACATCGACGGCTCGAACAAGCGCGTGCTGACCTCCTCGCTCGACCGCTCGGTGTCCAACCCGCAGTGGGCCGGCGACAGCCGCTCGATCTTCGTTCAGGTCGAGGACCGCGGGGTCAACAAGGTCGAGCGCGTCGGCCTCGACGGCTCGATCCGCGAAGTTGCGAGCGGCATGGGCTTTGGCGAGCTCGACCGGCCCTATGCCGGCGGTGACTTCAGCGTTTCGAAGAACAATGTCGTCGCCATGACATCGGGCGACCCGCTCCACCCGAACCAGGTGGCGGTGGCGACCGGCAATGGCGTTCGCCGCCTCACCCGCCTGAGCTCGAGCCTGCTCGACTCGAAGGTGCTCGGCCAGGTCCAGAAGCTTCCGGTCACATCGGAATATGACAAGCGCCCGATCGACGCGTGGATGATCACTCCGCCCGATTTCGATCCGGCCAGGAAGTACCCGCTGATCCTCGAGATTCACGGCGGCCCCTTCTCCGCTTACGGGCCGCAATTCGGAACCGACGACCAGCTCTACGCCGCGCACGGCTATGTGGTCGTTTACTCGAACCCGCGCGGCTCGACCTCGTACGGCGAGGACTTCGCCAATCAGATCGACAAGAACTACCCGAGCCACGACTATGACGATCTGATGAGCGTCGTCGATGCGGCAGTCGCCGGCGGCCATGTCGATCCGAACAACCTGTTCGTCACCGGCGGCTCGGGCGGCGGCGTGCTGACCTCGTGGATCGTCGGCAAGACCGACCGCTTCAAGGCCGCTGCAGCGCAGAAGCCGGTGATCGACTGGGCGAGCTGGGGCCTGACCGCCGACATCGCCGATTTCGCTTACCCTTACTGGTTCTCGAAGCTGCCGTGGGAAGACCCGATGACCTATTGGCAGCATTCGCCGCTCAGCCTGGTCGGCAACGTGAAGACGCCGACGCTCGTGGTGGTGGGGTCGGAGGATTATCGCACGCCCGACAGCGAAGCAGAGCAATTCTACGAGGCCCTCCAGCTTCGCGGCGTCCCGACCATGCTGGTCAAGGTGCCGGGCGCGAGTCACGAAACGCTGACCGACCGTCCGAGCCAGTCCGCGGCCAAGGCGAGCGCGATCCTCGCCTGGTTCGACCGCTATCGAACCGGGGCGGCCGTTGCAGGCAACGATGGGGGTTCCTCCGCCGGCGCCCGCTAGCTAGTTCGCCGGTTGCAACCTTTTGGCCCGGCGGCGCTTCAGCCGCCGTGCGCCCGCACGCTTGGGGAGAGATGAAGTGAAGAATGCCCGCTGGCTTTTCGCGACCGCGATGCTCGTCGCCGCCGTTCCCGTTGCCGCGCAGCAGCTCGGCGCCTTCAGCACCCAACACCTCTCGCAGCTCGACAAGACCATCTCTTCCGATGCGTTCCAGGGCCGCGGCCCGGCGACGCCGATCGAGCCGACAGTGATCAACTATATCGCGGACCAACTGAAGGCTGCCGGCGTGCAGCCCGGCGGCGACATCGTGAACGGCAAGCGCAGCTGGTTCCAGACGGTGCCGTTGCTTCAGTCGACGATCAACGGGGCGCCGCAGATCAGCCTCAACGAAAACGGCACCGTCGTCCCGCTTCAGCAAGGGCCGGAGATCGCCGTTCTCGCGCCGCTCAACGGCGCAAGCAGCATCGATATCCAGAACGCGCCGCTGGTCTTCGTCGGCTACGGCGTCGATGCGCCGGAGCGCGGCTGGAACGACTTCAAGGGCCAGGACATGCACGGCAAGATCCTGGTCGAGCTGGTCAACGACCCGGACTTCGAAGCCACGCCGGGCGAGCCGGTCGCGGGCAAGTTCGGCGGAAAGGCGATGACCTATTACGGCCGCTGGACCTACAAATATGAAGAAGCGGCGCGGCAGGGCGCGGCGGGGGTCATCCTGATCCACGAGACGGCGCCGGCCTCCTATGGCTGGGAAGTCGTCCAGAACTCGAACACCATTCCGCAGTTCGACATCGTGCGGCAGAATCCGGCGGCCGATCACAGCCAGTTCGAAAGCTGGATCCAGCGGCCGCTCGCGGTACAGCTGTTTCAGCGCTCCGGTATCGATTTCGAGCAGGCGCTCGTCGCTGCTCGGAGCCCGAACTTCCAGCCGATGCTGTTGAAGGCGACACTCACCGCCCACTATTCCGCAACCCCGCAGGTCATCCAGAGCCACAATGTCGTCGGCATACTGCCCGGCAAGACCCACCCGGAGGAAACCATCATTTACTCCGCCCACTGGGACCATCTCGGCGTCGGCAAGCCGGATGCGACTGGCGACCGAATCTACAATGGCGCCGTCGACAACGGCACCGGCATTGCTCAGCTGATCGAACAGGCGCGCGTCTGGGCGCACGGGCCGCGGCCCGACCGGTCGGTCGTGTTCCTAGCGGTGACCGCGGAGGAGAAGGGGCTGCTCGGCTCGACTTATTACGCCACGCACCCGCTCTATCCGGCCGCCAAGACGGTGGCCGACCTCAATGT
>DATCJM010000262.1:0-4055 GCA_036562805.1 Sphingomicrobium sp. | reverse complement strand
GAGGAACGGAGCGCGTGTCTCCAGCGAAACCGCCATCGCGGCGCGATCGACCTTCACTAGGATGTCATCCGGCAAATACGCGAGCATGTCCGTCGCCATCATCCTGTCGATGCCGCGCAAGCCAGCCGGGAGCGACGAGGTCGACGCGTCGGGACGGCCGTCAGCGCCGATCACCACCGTCCCCGGATTGTGCCACAGGGAGAGCAGCCCCTCATACAGCTCGGCAACCGATTGGCTGCGCAGCAGAGGCGCGCCGCGGTGCACCTTGTCCCCGAGGCGCGTCATCCGCAGCAGCTTCGGCACGAAGGGCCCAGACGCGTTGCCGAACTTCGTCCAGGCGCCGGCGGGTACAGCCATGGCCGCTTTGGCCGCGGCTCCGCGAATCGGCCTGGGCACGCCTGACATCTTTTGCCACAGCCCGGAAGCGACGAGGTAGCGGTCGTAACCGCCGAACAGCTCGTCCCCCGCATCGCCCGAAAGCGCGACCGTCACATGCTCCCGTGCGAGCTGCGCGATCAGATGCGTCGGAATCTGCGACGAGTCCGCGAACGGCTCGTCGTAGATGCAAGGAAGCTTCGGAATGACGTCGCGTGCTTGGGCCGCGGTCACGTAGAGCTCGGTGTGTTCCGTTCCGAGGTGGATTGCGACCGCCTTGGCGTGCTCGGCCTCGTTGAACGCCGTCTCGTGAAAGCCGATCGTGAACGTCTTCACCGGCCGGGAGGAGAGACGCTGCATCAGCGCGACCACCGTCGACGAATCGATCCCGCCCGACAGGAATGCGCCGAGCGGGACATCGGCGATCATCTGTCCCGAAATCGCCGCTCCCAGCCGCTGCTCGAGCATGTCGACGGCCTCGTCGTCACTCAGCTCAAGCGGCTTCGCGAGGCCGGCTTCCGCAACGTCGGCGCCCGACCAATAGCGCTCGATCACGGGTTCCGAGGACCTGTTCCCGAGCGATAGCACGCAACCCGGCGGCAGCTTCCTGATGCCGCGGTAGATCGAGCAAGGCGCCGGAATGTAATTGTGGCGCAACAGCAGCGCGACGGCGTCACGATCGATATCCGCGAGAAATTGCGGATGCTCGCGGAGCGCCTTCAGCTCCGACCCGAACAGGAACGGACCGCCCGGCTCCTGCCGCCCGTAATAGAGCGGCTTTTCTCCGATGCGGTCGCGGGCGAGGATCAGCTGCCGCTCGGAACGGTCCCACAGCGCCAGCGCGAACATGCCCTTCGATCGGCGAAGCGCCTCTCGAACGCCCCAGGCGTCGATCGCGGCAAGCAAGGTCTCCGTGTCCGAATGTCCCCGCCACGCGTGGTTGAGACCCGCCTGCTTCAGCTCCTCCCGGATCTCCTGGTGATTGTAGATTTCGCCATTGTAGCTGATCACCCAGCGGCCGCTCGGCGATTCCATCGGCTGGTTCCCTGCCGGCGATCGGTCGATGATCGCCAGGCGGTCGTGAGCGAAGGCAACGCGGGCTTCATCATCGATCCAGCTGCCCGAATGGTCGGGACCGCGATGAAGAACCGCGAGGTTCATCCGCGCGAGGATCGCCGCGATTTCCCTCGCCGTCCCCCAGTCACCGCCGACAAAGCCTGCAATTCCGCACATGCGCCGCGAGTCTGGCAGCTTCCACCGCCAAAAGCATCTGACTTCTTGAACGGGCGGCTGTATGCGCAAGCCGGGCACGACGGCAGGTTCGATGTACTTTCAAACTCTCTCGCATGCAGGATTGCGCGTCGTTGCCGGCGGGAAGGAGCTGCTGTGCGACCCGTGGGTCGTCGGAAGCACTTATTGGCGCAGCTGGTGGAATTACCCGCCGGTGCCGGCCGAGCTCGTCGCGAGCCTAAAGCCCGACTTCATCTATTTGACTCACCTGCACTGGGACCACTTCCAGTCCGCTTCGCTTCGGCGCTTCGATCGCGACACGCAGATCCTCGTCCCTTACGACCGCTACGAGCGTATCGTGCGCGACCTGCGTCATGTCGGGATGACCAACATCCGCGAGCTGCGCCACGGCGAGCGGATCGAGCTCGCGCCGAACTTCGCGCTGACCTCCTATCATTTTGCACCGTTCATCACCGACAGCGCGCCGATGATCGAGGCGGACGGGGTGACGATCTTCAACGCCAATGATGCGAAGCTTGCCGGTGCGCCGCTCAAGCACATCCTTAAACGTCATCCGCGGATCGATTTCTGCTTGCGAAGCCACAGCTCGGCGAACCCGAGGGCTTGCTTCCACACCGTCGATTCCGCCGAGCAGACCGAGGTCGAGGACGATAACGACCGCTACATTCGCGCCTTTTCGCTGTTCATGGCGGCGGTGAAGCCCCGCTTCGCCATTCCGTTCGCATCGAACAACTGCCTTCTCCACGACGACGTCTACGAGATGAACCATCTGGTCCAGACACCGCAGATGGTCGCCGAGTCTTTCGCCCGCTTCGCCGAGGAGCAGCGGCTGGACACCCGTGTCCAGATCATGGCTCCGGGCGACAGATGGGATAGCGCGTCGGGATTTCACATCCAGCACAACGACTGGTTCGAAGACCGGCCTGCCAAGCTCGCCGCTTACCGCGAGCAAGTGATGCCGACGCTCGAGCGGCAGCGGGCGAAGGAGGCGAGGACGTCGGTGTCGCTCAAGACGGTCCAGCGCTTCTTCACCCGCCTGGCGGCGAATGTGCCATCGGTTCTGACCCGCAAGCTCAAAGGCGCTGAGGTGCTGATCGTCGCACGATCGGGCGAGAAAAGTGCGGGGTTTGCCGTCGACCTTCACGGTGGCGGCTCCGTGCGCGAAATCGCGCCGGGGCAATTCGGCGCGTTCGACAAGCGGATCGACTTCCCCGCGATCGTTCTTCGGCAGGCACTGGCGATGAACATGTTCCAGCATGCCGGCATTTCGAAGCGGGTCCATTATTATGCCACCACCGCTGCGATGCCCGCGCTGAAGCGGTTCGTCGCCATCCTGGAGCTCGCCGAGGCTGAGGTGTTTCCGCTGCGTTCGAACCTCAACCTTCGGGCCATCCGCGCGCTTCTTCCCCGATGGCGCGAGGGCCTTCTTTACGCGCGAGCTCTCGCCGACGTCGCCCGCGGCAACAAGCTCCCGGATCTTGAGCTGCGCTACCTGAGCGAGCTCTCCGCCTGAGAAACGACGGCCCGGCCGGCGTGGTCGAAACAATCTGACTTCTCCGCCCTGCCTCTGTATGCGCTGGTTGAGGGCTTCAGGAGGGAATTCGAGTTGCTCGCCGAGCGGATAAGCCGAACCCGTGCCTATCTTTCGTCCGCGGGCCTCGGTCCGATGTTCGTCAAGGCGCTTGCGGGAAGCAGCCTCGTTCGCATCCTTTCCATGCTCTTCAGTTTCGGTGTCGGGGTCCAGCTCGCGCGCGGCCTGGGCGTACGCGGATACGGCTATTACGGCCTGGCGCTCTCGATCATCACCATGGCCGGCATCCCCGGCGAGCTCGGCCTGTCGCGGCTCGTCGCGCGTGAAGTCGCGATCGCCTCCGCGCATAACGAGAAGGCCGCGGTCGGCGGCGTCATTCGCTGGTCGGCGAGAACCTGCTGGCTGCTCTCTGCGATCGTCTCGGCAGCGATCGCGATTGCAGGCGTCATACTGGTCCTCAGAGGTTCCCCAATCCTCGGCGCCGCCGTCCTTCTCGGAATCCCGACCATCCCGCTGCTCGCGCTCTCTCGAATATATGGTGGAGCACTTCAGGGTCTTCATTTCATCACGCTCGGGCAAATGCCAGCGAACGTTATCCGGCCGCTGTTCTTGTCGGTGCTCCTGTTCGGCGCTCTGCTGGTCGGAGCGATGACTCCGCCGGTTGCGATGGCGTTGAGCTCGGTCACCGCGGGCTTGGTCTATCTGATCGCGCGGGCCTGGCTGAATGATCGCCATTCGGCGCCTGCTTCGGGGGGCTTCGTTGCAACGCCCCGCGCATGGCTCGCAAGCACAATCCCGCTCGCTTTGACGGACGGCATGCGCACGCTCCAGCTCGAGCTGACGGCGGTGCTATTGGGAGCACTCACTATCCCCTCCGAGGTCGGACTGTTCCGGGTTG
>DATCJM010000249.1:0-2410 GCA_036562805.1 Sphingomicrobium sp. | reverse complement strand
ACTTCCCGATTTGGCGATTTCCTCGCTGTAGCCGGTTGCAAGGATGACCGGCAGCTTTGGCCGTTCCTGTGCCAGTTGCTCGGCAAGGCGCAGGCCGCCCATGCCGGGCATCACCACATCGCTGAAGACGACGTCGAAATCCCGCGCACGCGCAAGATCGAGCGCTTCCTCGCCGGACATGGCGAGGGTCACCGAATGACCGAGCTCGCTAAGCAGGGTCTTGGCGAACCTGCCGACCTCCTCATTGTCTTCGACGACGAGGATCTCCGCCGGGGGCTGGTCCGGAATCGCCGCTTCGGCGGAAACTCGCTCGGCGACAACGGCGCTCTCGTTGCACGGGAGCAAGATGGTGATGGTCGTCCCCTTGCCTGGCTCGCTCTCCGAGAGGACGTCCCCACCCGACTGCGTCGCGAATCCGTAGACCTGGCTGAGCCCTAGGCCCGTCCCCTTCCCGGTGATCTTCGTTGTGAAAAAGGGCTCGAAGATGCGGCTTGTGACGTCGGCATCCATGCCGACACCGGAGTCGCTGATCGAGATCGCCGCCATCGGCTTGCCGTTTCCGGATGGGACGGCGGCAACGGCGATATCGAGCGTGCCGCCATCCGGCATTGCGTCGCGGGCGTTGGAAGCGACGTTGAGGATTGCCGACTGGAGCTGGTTCCGATCGACCGTGACCGGCGGCGTTGCCCGATCGAGCGAGGTCCGAATCTTGATTCGCTCGCCCATCGTCCGGTCCAGCAGGTCGGTCATGCCGCCGACCAGCTCGCACAGGTCGACGAGCTCCGGCTTGAGCGGCTGGCGCCGCGCGAAGGCAAGCAGTTGCGAGGTGAGGACCGCCGCATTCTCGGCTGCCTGCACGATCGCCTTCGCGAACCGTTTGCGCCGGTCGTCCGCGACCTCGTCTCGGCTGAGGATATCGGCGGATCCCTGGATCACGGTCAGCAGATTGTTGAAGTCATGGGCGATGCCGCCGGTAAGCTGTCCGAGCGCCTGCATCTTCTGGCTCTGGCGAAGCTGGTCCTCCGCCTTTGCGCGCTCCTCGATCTGCTCCGCCAGCAGCTCGTTTGCCTGCCCGAGTGCTTCCGCGCGCTCGCTAAGCTCGCGGTTCGCTCGATGGAGCGCCGATTGGGCAAGGCCGAGAGTCACGATCACGAGCACCGCCATTCCGGCGAGCGCAGCCAGCGTGAGATACCGCGTGAGCCGGCGGGAGACCGCCTCTCGCTCCATTTCATAAACTACGGTCCCGACGGATTGCCCCGCACTCGTAATCGGGACCGACACCCGGTAGTCGGTCGCCGGCGCTGGCTGCAGCCGCGGCAAGTCGATACCGAGACGAGTCTTCGACGGGTCGTAGGCGGCGAGCAGCCTTCCGGCGCGGTCGAAAACAGCGACATATCGAACCTGCGGATTGACCCTGAATGCGCTCACCGCTTCTTTCGCGGCGGCAGGATCGTCGAAATCGACGGCGGCGGTGACGGAGCCCGCAAGTACCTGCGCAGATACCAGCGCCTGGCGATCGCGCGCCGATCGAAACGTGACTTCGTTTTGATAAATGATGGCGACGCAGCCGGCGACAATAAGCAGGGCTATGATGAAAATGGTGGCCGGCGCGGTGCGCCATTGGGGGATTGCCTTGGTGACGTTGGTCATCACTGCTTCACCCCGATCGCAAGCGCGAGCAGCCGCGAACTGATTGTCAGGCCCCGTGCCTGGGCCTGCGCATTGTTGATGAAGAATCGCACTCGTCCGTCGACGATGGCGAAATGAATGATCCCCCGCTGGGAGCTGCTCTTCGAATCAGTCACCGTCAGGACCGGCTGCCGGCCGAGCGCCGCAAGCGTCTCGCCGATGCGGGCGCCGGCAATGAATGCGATCGCGCAGTCGGATGCGCCCGCCGCGGAATCGAGGTGCTTGACCACCATCGACCGGCCATCGACCTGCTCGCCTGCAGCCGCTTGGCTGAGCATGGTCCCGAACGGGTCATCGCCGACGACACAAAGCACCATTTGCCTCGAGTGCGCCGGAGCGGATTGCGGCCAGGTCACGTAGCGCGCGAATTTCGGAAGGAAGGCCGCCTTCACGGCAAGGTCACTGACCTGAGCACGCGCGGCGGTCTGCGCGAACAGCGCGACTCCAACAGCCCACCAGATGATCAGCGAGCGCGTTCGCATCAAAATCGCAGCCTGGTTCCCGCGTAGACGCTACGTTTCGCGAGCTGGGAAGCGCCTCGGTCGCCATTCTCGAGATGAGTCCGATGCAGCAGGTTGCGGCCTGCAACGAACAGCTCGACATTGTCAGTCAGGGCGTAAGCGAGCTTTCCGCCTGCATCGACATAACCTGGAACCGTTGGCGGAAGGTCAAGCGGACCGACCCCCCGAACGTCGAGCGTCAGCCTGAGCTTCGGCGCCAG
>DATCJM010000235.1:0-3912 GCA_036562805.1 Sphingomicrobium sp. | reverse complement strand
TCGAACATGCTGCTCGGCGAGGGCAGGGGCTTCGAGATTGCCCAGGGCCGGCTCGGTCCGGGACGCATTCATCATTGCATGCGGACGATCGGCGCCGCCGAGGAGGCGCTGGACGCGCTGGTGAAGCGCCTGATGAGCCGTACCGCGTTCGGCAAGACGATCGCGGAGCAGGGCGTGTGGGAAGAGCGAATCGCCGATGCCCGAATCAACATCGAGATGACACGCCTGCTGTGCCTGAAGGCGGCCGACATGATGGACCGCGCCGGCAACAAGGCGGCTCAAGGAGAGATCGCGATGATCAAGGTCGCCGCTCCGAACATGGCCTTGCGAATCATCGACGACGCGATCCAGGCGTTCGGGGGCGCCGGGGTTTCGGACGATTTCGGGCTTGCGCGCGCCTACGCCTCGATCCGCACCCTGCGCCTCGCCGACGGGCCCGACGAAGTCCATCGCCGCGCGATTGCCCGGCTGGAGCTCAAGAAGCACAAGTGAAGGACGACGCTGCGCTCGGCGAGTGGCTGGAAGCGAACGTCGCCGGCTTCGAAGCTCCGTTCGAGCTGACGAAATTCCCCTCCGGCCAGTCCAATCCGACCTATCGGATCGTGGCAGCATCGGGGGATTATGTGCTTCGTCGAAAGCCGTTCGGCCGGTTGCTGCCGAGCGCCCATGCGGTCGACCGCGAATATCGCCTGATGGCCGCACTTCACCCGCTCAGCTTTCCCGTTCCGGAGCCGCTCGCACTGTGCACCGACGAAAGCGTGATCGGCGCGATCTTCTACGTGATGGAGATGGCCAGGGGCCGGTCGTATCCGAACGGCGCGCTGCCCGCGTCGGACGCAGCCACGCGGCGGCGCATGTACGAGCAGCTGGTCGACACCCTCGCCGACCTCCACAACATCGAACCTCAGGCGGCGGGGCTCGCGGACTTCGGCAAGCCGGGCAATTATTTCGAGCGGCAGGTGAAACGGTGGACGCGGCAGTACCGTGATTCGCAAACGGACGATCTTCCAGAGATGGAGCGGCTGATCGCCTTCCTGCCACGCACGATTCCTGAGCAATCGCGGACCTCCATCGTCCACGGCGACTATCGGATCGACAATGTGCTGTTCGATGGCGATCACCTGACCGCGGTCCTTGACTGGGAGCTGGCCACCCTGGGTGATCCCGTCGCGGATTTCTCGTACCTCGCAATGCAATGGGCAATGCCCGCAGATGGCGGCGCCGGGCTTGCGGGGCTCGATCTCGACGGGCTCGGCATTCCGAGACTCGACGAGCTGGTGCAGCGCTACTCGAAGCGGTCGGGAGTTCCGGTCGCCGGAAATCTGGACTGGTACTTCGCCTACAACCTATTCCGCCTCGCCGGCATCGTGCAGGGGATCAAGAAGAGGGTGCTCGACGGTACCGCGAGCCATGCGCAGGCCGAGGAAATGGCGAAGCGCGTGCCGATGCTTGCACAAGCGGCCTGGCGCTTCGCCGGAAAAGCTGGTGCGTGAGGCTTAAATGCGGCCGAGCAGCACCAGGATGACGATGATGATGACGATCAGGCCGAGAAGGCCGGATGGGCCGTAACCCCAGCCCCTGCTGTAACCCCAACGCGGAACCGCGCCGATGAGGAGCAGGATCAACAGGATGATAAGAATGGTACCGAGCATCGCTCGCCTCCCTTGTCGTTATTCGGCAGGCGTAACGAGCATCGGCGCGCAGAGTTGCAGCTTTAGTGGGTGCCGATGTCGACCGGAAAGCCCGCGCGGAGCGAGTTGCCGATGGTCGTGATTGTCTTCGCACGCTTGATCAGCTCGGACGCGTCCGAGCCATCTGCCAGGCTGCAATTGACGCTCACGCGCGCAGCGGTGGCGCGGGAGGGCTGACCATCGAAATCGACGTCGACAGTGACGCGAAGGTCGGCGATCGAAAGGCCCATTTCGTCAGCGATCGCCTGCATGTCGTTGCAGAAACAGCCACCGATCGCGAGCGCGAGGAGCTCGCCGCCGTTGAAGCCGAGCCCCATCCCGCCGAACTTGCCCTCCGGGCGGTCGGCGATCACGTGGTGCGCGGCAGCTCGGCCGACCGCGGCGCGGGTGCCGGCCAGCGTTCGATACTCGATCGTCGTTCTGCCCATGCCTATCGCCCCACGAACTTCGGTGCGCGCTTCTCCAGAAACGCCGCAACGCCTTCGCGGTAGTCCTCGGTGAACCCGAGGCGGCGCATCGTGCCCGCCTGCCGGTCCAACTCCTCTTCGAGGCTGTACTGCCAGCTGGTGCGGATCATTTCCTTGATCGCGGCGAGACCGAGCGGCGGAAGCGACGCAAGCTTGTTCGCGATCGCTTCGACTTCGCTGTCGAGCGCCTCGTCATCGACGGCCTTCCAGATGAGCCCCCATTCGGCGGCGCGTTCCGCCGGCAGTGGCTCGCCCGTCAGCGCCAGGCCGAGCGCACGAGCCTGTCCGGCGAGTCGCGGAAGGACCCAAGTCCCGCCGCTGTCGGGGATCAGGCCGATGGCCGAGAAACTCTGGATGAACTTAGCGGACTTGGCGGCGACGACGATGTCGCAAGCCAGTGCCACATTGGCTCCGGCGCCAGCTGCGACGCCGTTCACGCGTGCGATGACCGGTTGCGGCAGCGACGTCAGCGTGCGGATGAGCGGATTCCAGCACTCGCTGACCGTGTCACCGAGGTCGACGGTCTCGCCAGGTGCAACGGCACGGTCGTTGAGGTCCTGCCCGGCACAAAAGCCGCGGCCTGAACCGGTGAGTACAACGACGCGCGCTTCGCCGAGGTTCGCGAGCGCGTCGCGCAGCTCCGCGTGCATCCGGACGGTGAAGCTGTTCAGGCGATCCGGTCGGTTGAGCGTGATGCGGGCGACCGGCCCAGATTCGAACAGGATGGTTTCGTAGGACATGGGAATTCAAATAGCCCCTTCCCCTCTGCGGGATCGCCCCGCAGCGGGCCATTCCCCAAAAGGCCCGAGCGGGGCGATGGTTGGGGAGAGGGGACGAGGTTCGCGTGTACCCGCGACCGGTGTCACCCTCTCCCAACTTCGCCTAAGCTCGTTCCTCGCTAAGGCTACGTATCCCTCTCCCGTCAAGGGAGAGGGGCTGTTAGTGGCGAGCGATGGACGCAAACGAACTCGCGAACCGTGTTGCGCATGCGATGCTCGCGGCGGAAGGAACGGGGCCTGCCTGGGGCATCCGCATCGAGGAAGCGCGCTCGGGCTACGCACGGCTGTCGATGACGGTGCGTGCAGATATGCTCAACGGCCACCGGATCGTGCATGGTGGGATGGTCTTTGCACTCGCGGACACGGCATTCGCGTATGTGTGCAATGGCCGCAACGAGAAGACGGTCGCGGCACAGGCCGGAATCGTGTTTCTTGGAAGCGCCGGAGAGGGCGACACCCTGATCGCTGAAGCCGAAGAGGCGGCGACCGCCGGGCGGAGCGCAGTGACGCGCGTCAGCGTCCGCACTGCCGATGAGCGCCCAATCGCCGAATTCACCGGCTATTCGCGCACCGTTGGTGGAGCAGTCGTCGAGATTTGAACGTTAATCCCGCACGGACTACATCGCACCCATGTACACGACCGAGCTTCAGAAGAGTGCCAAGATCGAGAATCTCGAGGATCCCAAGCTCCTCGAGGCGTTCGAGGCGCGGGTCGCGGCGGACGATTTCATCGAGCCCAAGGACTGGATGCCCGAAGCGTATCGCCGGACGCTGACGCGGCAGATCAGCCAGCATGCGCATAGCGAGATCGTCGGCATGCTCCCGGAGGGCAATTGGATCACGCGCGCGCCGTCGCTTCGGCGGAAAGCGATCCTGCTCGCGAAGGTCCAGGACGAGGCGGGGCACGGCCTCTATCTTTATTGCGCGGCGGAGACACTCGGAACGAGCCGCGAGGAGATGATCGAGGCGCTTCAC
>DATCJM010000233.1:0-2238 GCA_036562805.1 Sphingomicrobium sp. | reverse complement strand
ACGGTGGCGCTGCGCCTCGACGGCGTCTGGGACAAGCGCGACGGTTTCCTCAAGGACGTCATTTCGGGCCGCCGCATCAACGACCGCGACCGCTGGATGCTGCGCGGCCAAATGCTGTTTCAGCCGACCGACAATCTGTCGTTCCGGCTGATCGCCGATTATTCGAAGCAGAATGAGGAATGCTGCGGAGCGCCGTTCCTTCCCGCCCATGACGTGATCACCAACGGCGCCGGCGGCGTGACCGAAGGCCCCTCGGCCATCGCCGCGATCGAACGCGGTCTGGGCGCAGTGATCGAGGACGATCCGTTCCAGCGCAAAACATCGATCACGCCGGGCCGGAGCTACCGGTCCGACGTTACCGACTGGGGTATCTCGGGCGAGCTCGTCGACGACTTCGGCTGGGCCGAGCTGACCTCGATTACCGCCTACCGCTACAACAAATATACGCGCGGACAGGACGCGGACTTCAACAATCTCGACATCCTCTTCCGCGACGACAATGGCGGCGCTTTCAACCGCTTCCAGAACTTCAGCCAGGAACTCCGCCTTCAGGGCAACACCTGGAACAACCGCCTCGACTGGCTCATCGGCGGCTATTACGCCAACGAGAAGCTGACCCTTCGCGACAATCTCGCGTACGGCGCCGACTATGCCCGCTATTCGAACTGCCTCGTGGCCGCGAACTTCGTCGCCGGCGGCGCTCCGTCCAGCCTCCTCGCGCCGGGCGCGTCGCCGACCTGCTTCAACCCGACCGTCGCAGGCGCGATCCTGCCCTTCCTGCCGCCGGCGAACCAGTCGGTGCTTGCGGCCTTCGCCCGCCTCGGCGTCTTTGCCGGGCCGCCGTTCACCAACAGCGGCTTCAGCAACCTCGCGATTGGGCTGGGTGGGCCGGCCTTCGTCGGGGCAACGCTCAACGGCGCAGCGCTCGACGACCTGTACAATCAGAAGAGCAACAATTTCGCGGTCTTCACGCACAACATCTTCTCGATCACCGACCAGCTGAAGCTGACGCTCGGCGCGCGTTATACGCACGAGCGCAAGAGCCTCGATGCGCAGCTGACTGACAACAATGTCCTGTGCACCTTCTTCTCCAACTTCGCGCCCGCGCTGCAGACATTGCCGTGCGTGAGCCCCAGCGTCCCTGGCGGAAGCCTCGGCCTCAACGACAGTTTCAGCGAGAACAAGCTCTCGGGCACCGCGGTGCTCAGCTACAAGCCGACCGATCGCTTGCTGACCTATGCCAGCTACTCGCGCGGCTATAAGGCGGGCGGCTACAACCTCGACCGCTCGGCGCTCTTCCGCTCGAGCGGCTTCCTTTCGCCGCTGTCGGGCAATGGCGCGATCTGCGTTTCGACGACGCAGCCCGGGTGCAGCCGCGTCGCCGATGCGGCCCAGGATCTGCGGTTCAAGCCCGAGATCAACGACGCGTTCGAACTTGGCGCCAAGTACAATGGCATCGGCGTCGACATCAATTTTGCTCTCTTCCACGAAGCATTCCGCAACTTCCAGCTGAATACCTTCAACGGCCTCAACTTCGTCGTCGAGACGATCAACAGCTGCGGCGACAGCCTCAACGGCGCCGACAAGGACAATAATCCGCTGACCGGCGCCTGCACCGGCCATCTCGGCGCGGGCGTCATCAGCAAGGGCTTCGAGCTCGAAGCGTTCACGCGGCCGATCCCGAACGTTTCCTGGAACGCCGGCCTGGTCATGGCCGACACGCGTTATCGCAACAATCTCGTCGGCGCCGACGGACAGCCTTTGACCAACGCGTTGTTCCAGCTGCCGGGCCGCCGGATTTCGAACGCGCCGCTGTGGACCGCGACGACCAGCCTCGCCTGGACGCCGCCGATCGGAGGCTCGGGCATGCACGGCCTGCTCTATGCGGATGCCCGCTACATGAGCAGCTTCAATACGGGCTCGGACCTCGATATCGAGAAGACGCAGCACGCGTTCACGCTGGTCAATGCGCGCATCGGCGTCGAAGGACCGGAGGATCGCTGGGCGCTCGAGCTGTGGGCGCAGAACCTGTTCAACAAGAATTACGAGCAGGTCGCGTTTGACGCGCCGCTGCAAGGCACGGGCACTACGCGCGGCGTCGAGGCCGGCTTCTATCCCGTCTCGACCCAGCTTTACGGCGCCTTCCTTGGCGAGCCGCGGACGTTCGGCGTGACTCTGCGCGCGAAGATGGGCTTCAGCCGGCCGGTGCCGCCACCCTATGTCGCGCCGCCCGCTCCG
>DATCJM010000220.1:0-5406 GCA_036562805.1 Sphingomicrobium sp. | reverse complement strand
GTGTCCCCCATGCGCTGCTTCACAACCTCAAGCACAACAAGGTCCTTCACGAGCGCGTGGTCCTGCTCACGGTGCGCATCGAGGACGTGCCTTATGTCGCCGAGGAGAAAAGGCTCGAGACCAAGGATTATGGCGCCGGCTTCTTCCGCGTGCTGCTGCGCTACGGCTTCATGGAGGAGATCAACGTTCCCGCCGCGCTGGCGCAGCTCAAGAACATCGGGCCGCAGTGCAAGATGATGGACACGAGCTTCTTCCTCGCCCGACAGACCTTGCTACCGTCGTCCCGGCCGGGAATGGCGATCTGGCGCGAGAAGCTGTTCGCCTGGATGCTCCGCAATGCGGAAAGCGCGATGGAGTTTTTCAAGCTCCCGACCAACCGCGTCGTCGAGCTCGGCAGCCAGGTCGAGATCTGAACCCAAAGCGCGGCCCGAGCATTGCCGCTTCATGGCTGACATCATCCCGTGGATCGCGACGGTTGCGACCATCATCGCCGCCTTCATGACCGCCGCCAATCTCGGCTCGCGAGTCACCGGCTTCGGCTTTGCGGTATTCACGTTCGGCGCCTTGTGCTGGATCGCGGACGGCGCGCTCACGCACCAGCCGGCGCTCATGTGGACGAATGTCGTCCTGATCGTCCTCGACATTTTCGGGGTGTGGCGCTGGCTCGGGCGGCAGGCGAGGGTCGAGGAGGGGGCACGCGCCGCATCCGAGGCCAGCGAGCATACACCTGGTGAAGCGCTCTTCCCGGTGTCTTTGCTGACGCGAGCGCCGGTCCGTTGCGGCGATGCCGAGGTCGGCCACTCCATCGACGCGATGGCGAGCTGCCGTAGCGGAAGGCTGGACTACATCGTGGTTTCGGAGGGCGGCGTCGCTGGCGTCGGTGAGCGATTGCGGCGGCTTCCCTGGGCCGGAGCGAAGGTCGAGGACGAAATTGTCGTCAGCGACCTCTCGGCCGACCGCTTCAGCGAACTCGACGAGCTTGCACGGGACGAGTGGCCGGGGCGCTGATCATCACCGCCGAGATCGGCCCTAGCGATTTCGCGTGGATCAATGGCCTTCGGCGGGCCCATTATCCGGCCGAGCGCAACCGGGTGCCAGCGCATCTCACCATCTTCCAGACACTTCCTCCGAACGCTGAAGGCGAGCTGCGGGGACGGATTTCCGAGGCCGTCCGCGGGCGCCCCCCAAGTGCGACGATCGCGGGTGTTATGGATCTCGGTGGCGGGGTCGCACTCCGCGTCGCTTCGCCCGACCTCGATCGCCTCCGCGACGAGCTCGCGCAGGGGCTTCACGGGCTACTCAGTTCGCAGGATAGCGGCGGCTGGCGACCGCACATCACCATTCAAAACAAGGTGGCGCCTAAGATCGCCCGCCAGCTAAAGGCTTCGCTCGAGCGCAGCTTCCGACCGCGGCCGCTATCCATCAGTGGATTAGCCGTTCATCGATACCTGGATGGGCCTTGGGAGCGGGTGGCTGCCTATGCGTTCCGCGGTTAGGTGACTTCGCCGATGCCGTCGCAGCTAAGCTCGAAGGACGCGAGCCCCGACTCGAGCACCGAGGCGAGCATCGGCTGGTCCATCAGCTCGTCGATCGCTTCCTGGACGCTGTTGCCAACGATGCTCTGGGCTTCCTCCATCGCTTCGTCCCAGTCGCCGGCCTCATAGGTGCCCTGGCCGACCCAGCAGAAGGCCATCACCTCTGCAAGCTGATCCTCACCAAGGTCCTCGAACACGGCCTTCAGCTCTTCTTCGACGCTGTCGTTGATGTCGTCTTCGAGGACGCTGAGCATGCCTTCCTGCTCGTCGTCGACGTCGTCGGCATCTTCGTCATCGGCATAATCGACGGTCTGCGCTTCATATTCGCGCGCACGCAGGATGATCCGGCACAGTGTTTCGAGCGGTGTCAACGGGTCCATCAGAGCCTCTTCTTCTCGGCCCTCAACGACAGCAGATGTTCGCGGTTCCTCGCGTTGACCCACTCGGCGCCCGCACCTATATGCCGCGCCTCCGGACGCCGCCGTCGGCGCGTCTGTTCATGCATGGGGCGGAGTAGCTCAGCTGGTTAGAGCAGCGGAATCATAATCCGCGTGTCGGGGGTTCAAGTCCCTCCTCCGCTACCATCCCCAACCAATTTCAGCGAAGCCGCGAGATCGGCGATGAGATCGTCAGGATCCTCGAGGCCGATGTGAAGGCGGACGAGGTTTTGGCCCGGCGGTTCCGTGACCGTGCGATGGGAATCGACCGGCAGCGCGAGGCTTTCATAGCCGCCCCAGCTATAGCCTATCCCGAATAGCTGGAGGCGGTCTACAAACGCTGTCCGCTCGGCGTCCGAAGCCTTGAGCTCGAAGGAGAAAAGCCCGGACGAGCCCTTGAAGTCGCGCTTCCAATATTCGTGACCTGGACAGTCGGGCAAAGCGGGATGGAGCACGCGGCCGACCCTGGCCTGTGTCTTTAGCCATTCGGCGACCTTGATTGCGCTGTCCTGGTGCCGGTCGAGGCGGACCGCCATCGTTCTCAAGCCCCGTGAAGCCAGCCACGCATCGTCCGGCGCAAGGCTGTGCCCGAGGTCCCAGGCGATCTGCTGCACATGGTCATAATGTTCGGGCGTTGCGGTCGCCGTACCGAGCATCACATCGGCATGACCGCCGATATATTTCGTCCCCGCGACCATGCTGATGTCGACGCCCGCGCCGATCGCCGCGAAGAAGAGGGGAGTCGCCCAGGTATTGTCGAGAAGCGTCACGATGCGACGTTCGCGTGCGACGGAACATATCGCCGGCACGTCCTGGACCTCCATGGTCAGCGAACCGGGGCTTTCCAGCAGGATCGCACGAGTATCCGGGCCAATCAGTTCCGAAATTCGGCCCCCGACCATGGGATCGTAATAGCGCGTCGCGACGCCGTACCGTTTCAGCACCGTGTCGCAGAACCGCCGCGTGGGGCCATAGACATTGTCCGGTGCAAGCAGCTCGTCTCCGGGGGAAAGAACCGCGAGGAGCGGCGTCGTGATGCATGCGAGGCCGGTCGAGAAGAGCGCGGTGCCTGCCGCGCCCGGTTCGAGCTGGGTCAATGCCTCGGCAAGCGCCCATTGGGTTGCCGTGCCCTGAAGCCCATAATTGTATGTCCCGAGCGACGCGCGCGTTTGCCGCAGCTGCGCAACGCTGTCGAACAGGATGGTCGATGCCCGTTCGACAGGCGGATTGACCAGGCGCCCGCGCCATTCCTTCCGCCGGCCGCCATCGACGAGCCTGGTTTGCGGATGGTGTGAATCGTCCGTCATTCGAGCGCGCTAACCCTCGAGCTTCCAGGTGATTGGCGGAGTAACGACGGTCGAGACGACGGCATTGCCGCTGCTGTCGCGTGCCGGCGTGAAGCGCGCGCGCTTGTCGAGCACTGAGCAGGTCGCGTCATCGAGCGCCCGGGATCCGCTGCTCCGGATGATGTCGCATCCCGTGACGCGGCCGGTGGGACCGACCGTCAGCTGCGCCTGCGCGGTACCCTCTTCGCCGTTTCGCTGGGCCACGGCGGGATAATCGTCGGCCGTGAACACCGATCGGACGTCACCTCTTGGTCCTTGCCCGTTGCCGGGCGCGGGCGCAGTCGAGGGCGTGACGCGGTGCGTCATGGGAGCGGGCGGCCAATTCTGCTGCAAGCCCCAGATCAGGACCGCGGCGATGACAGCGACGACAAAATAAGGCGCCGCGCTTTTCGGCTGCTGCACCGGCGAGCGCGGATCGAACCTCGGCTTGCGACCGTCATCAAGCATTGAAGCGTTGTACGAAGGAGATGCTACAAAGCAAACGCCCGGATCGACCAGCGATCCGGGCGCCCTGCGTGACGATTGCTCGTCAGCCCCCTTGGATGTGCCACGGCTGAAGTCCCCAGGTCGCAAGCAGCTCTTCCCCAGTAGAGCGCCGCTCGCCGTCCAGCCGCCATCCGAACTCGGCCCAAGGGCCCTGGTTCGGACGGAAGCTGAGTAAGCCTGTGCGAATCGACTGTCACGCTGCGAAATTGACCCACGTTGCGTTTCCGCGTCTCCTGTGTCGGTCGGGTCACATGTGCAACGCCGAGGGCGGTCCGGTTGCGCGTCGACTGCCGTGACCCTACAGCCGCGCCGCGATGCGTTGGTCCCAAGCCTTTCTGCCCGTTCTCAAGGAGAGCCCTTCCGACGCCCAGATCGTCAGCCACAAGCTGATGCTGCGCGCCGGGCTCGTCCGCCAGACCGCCGCCGGCATTTATGCCTGGCTGCCGCTCGGTTTCCGCGTGCTCGAGAAGATCGGGCAAATCGTTCGCGAGGAACAGGACCGCGCCGGCGCGCAGGAAATGCTGATGCCGACGCTTCAGTCGGCGGAACTGTGGCGCGAGAGCGGCCGCTATGACGCCTATGGCCCGGAGATGCTTCGCATCCGCGACCGGCACGACCGCGAGATGCTCTACGGCCCGACAAACGAAGAGATGATCACCATGCTCTTCCGCGACGAGGTGAAGAGCTACCGCGATCTGCCGCGAACGCTCTATCACATCCAGTGGAAATTCCGCGACGAAGTGCGGCCGCGTTTCGGCGTCATGCGCGGACGCGAGTTCCTTATGAAGGACGCGTACAGCTTCGATCTCGACGAAGCCGGAGCGCGGCAGAGCTATTACACCCAGATGCTCGCCTATCTGCGAACCTTCCAGCGGATGGGAATCCAGGCGGTGCCGATGAAAGCGGCCTCGGGCCCGATCGGCGGTGATCTGAGCCATGAATTCATCGTCCTCGCGTCGACGGGTGAGAGCGAGGTGTTCTACGATGCCGCCTACGAGGGCTTCGACTGGCAGCAGGCGGAGTTGACCTACGGCGACGAGGCCGGCCTCCAGGGCCTCTTCGACCGCGTGAACTCGACCTATGCCGCCACCGACGAGACGCATGACGTCGGGAAGTGGGAGGTCGTGCCCGACCACAAGCGCCGCACCGGGCGAGGCATCGAGGTCGGCCACATCTTCTATTTCGGCGACAAATATTCCACGGCCATGGGGCTGAAGGTTTCGGGCCGCGATGGAACGCCGGTGACGCCGATGATGGGAAGCTACGGAATCGGCGTCTCGCGGCTGATGGGAGCGATCATCGAGGCGGGCCATGACGAGGCCGGCATAATCTGGCCGGAGGCGGTCGCGCCCTTCCAGGTCGGCCTGGTCAACATGCGCGCCGACGACGAGGCCTGCGCCGGCGCGGCCGATGCGATCTATGCCCGGCTCCATTCGGCCGAGATCGAAACGCTCTACGACGATCGCGACGAGCGCGGCGGCGTGAAGCTCGGCTCGATGGACCTGATAGGGCTCCCCTGGCAGGTGATCGTCGGGCCGAGAGGAATCGCCAACGGCACCGTTGAATTAAAGCGCCGTTCAACCGGCGACCGCGAGGAGCTGA
>DATCJM010000178.1:0-2315 GCA_036562805.1 Sphingomicrobium sp. | reverse complement strand
ACCGAATCATCGCCGGCCTCGCCGCGGGCACGGTGGTCGTCGAGGCGGCGCCGCGTTCCGGCTCGCTGATCACCGCCCGCTGCGCCGCCGATTACGGCCGCGAGGTGATGGCGGTCCCCGGCTCGCCGCTCGACCCGCGCGCGCAGGGCTGCAACCAGCTGATCCGTGACGGAGCGACGCTGGTCCAGAACGCCGCCGACGTGATCGAAGCGATCCGGCCGTATCAATCGCAGGTGCGGTCGCCGGCGTCGCGCTATGAACATCCGCCGGAAGAGATGGTCGACGGGGAAGATGTCCTGGCATCGGTCGAGGCGCTGCTCGGTCCGTCCCCTGCGCCTGTCGACGAAATCATCCGGCTGTCGGGCGCGACCTCGGGCGCGGTGCAGATGGCGCTGCTCGAACTCGACCTCGGTGGAAGGCTCGACAGGCATGCCGGCAACAAGGTCAGCCTGAACGGCGCTTGACGAGCGTCAAGACAAATCCCCACCATCGCGCGTACGTACGTATAGGAACGCCCTCACTTGAAACTCGTCGTCGTCGAATCGCCTGCAAAGGCGAAAACCATCGAGAAGTATCTGGGAAGCGGGCACCGCGTGCTCGCGTCCTTCGGCCATGTCCGCGACCTGCCGCCCAAGGACGGCTCGGTCGATCCCGAGCGTGACTTCGACATGCTGTGGCAGGTCTCGCCCGATCGGGCGAAGCAGCTTCGCGCAATCACCGACGAAGCGAAGAATGCCGATACCTTGATCCTGGCGACCGACCCGGACCGTGAAGGGGAAGCGATCAGCTGGCACGTGCAGGAAGTGCTTCGGCAGAAGAAGGCGCTGCCGAAGAACGTCCAGCGGGTGACCTTCAACGCGATCACCAATTCGGCCGTGACCGAGGCGATGAAGAAGCCGCGCGGGCTCGATGAGGATTTGATCGACGCCTACAAGGCGCGTCGGGCGCTCGATTATCTCGTCGGCTTCACGCTGTCGCCGATCCTGTGGCGCAAGCTGCCGGGCGCGAAGTCGGCCGGACGCGTGCAGTCGGTCGCGCTTCGCCTGATCGTCGATCGCGAGCGCGAGATCGAGGTCTTCAAGCCGCAGGAATATTGGGCGGTCAGCGCTACGTTCGAAAAGGAAGGGCAGGGGTTCACCGCCCGGCTGGCGCAGCTCGACGGGAAGAAGATCGATCGCTTGACGATCGGTAGCCGTGGCGAGGCGGACGCTGCCAAAGCGGTTGTCGAGGCCGGCCGCTTCACCGTGTCGTCGGTCGAGACCAAGCCGTTCGCGAAGAACCCGCCGCCGCCGTTCACGACCTCGACTCTGCAGCAGGAGGCGGCGCGCAAGCTCGGCTTCTCGGCGAGCCATACGATGCGGGTGGCGCAGGGCCTCTACGAAGACGGGTTGATCACCTACATGCGGACCGACGGCATCGACATGGCCCCCGAGGCCGTCAGCGCGGCGCGGCAGGCGATCGCCAGCCGCTATGACGCGGGCTACGTGCCGGACCGGCCGCGTCAGTACACGAGCAAGATCAAGAATGCGCAGGAAGCGCATGAGGCGATCCGGCCGACGGACTTCAGCCGTCCGCGCGCCGCGTCCGGCGATCACGCGCGGCTCTACGAGCTGGTCTACAACCGCGCGCTGGCGAGCCAGATGGCTTCGGCGCGCCTCGAGCGGACGACCGTCGAGCTCACGGACGGAGCCGGACGGGCCGTGCTTCGCGCAACGGGTCAGGTCGTGCTCTTCCCTGGATTCATGGCGCTCTATGACGAGGGCCGCGACGATCCGCAGGACGAGGAAGGCGCGCGGATGCCGCTTCTGCGCGAAGGCGACGTACCCGCCAAGACGGGTGTCGACGCGACGCAGCATTTCACCCAGCCGCCGCCGCGTTATTCCGAGGCGAGCCTAGTCAAGCGGCTCGAGGAGCTGGGGATCGGCCGGCCGTCGACTTACGCGTCGATCCTCCAGACGCTCAAGGACCGCGAATATGTGCGCGTCGACAAGGGCCGCTTCATCCCCGAGGAGAGCGGACGGCTGGTGACGGCGTTCCTCGAGCGGTTCTTCGAGCGGTACGTCAGCTATGATTATACCGCCGAGCTCGAGGAGGAATTGGACGACGTCTCGGGCGGGCGGCTCGACTGGCAGAAATTGCTCGACGCCTTCTGGCGCGACTTTCGGCCCAAGGCGGGCGAGGTCATGGACCAGAAGCCGAGCGAGATTACCGAGGCGCTCGACGAGTTCCTCGCGCCCTGGCTCTACCCGCCCAAGGCGGACGGAAGCGATCCGCGCCTGTGCCCGCAGTGCGGCAACGGTCGCCTGAGCCTTCGC
>DATCJM010000175.1:0-2313 GCA_036562805.1 Sphingomicrobium sp. | reverse complement strand
GCGAAGGGCAAGGTCCAGGCAATCGCCGGCTTCACTTTTTCCGCCGACCGCCGTCGCTGGGGCGAGTTCCACGCACTGCTTCGCCGGATGCCGCGTCCGGGCGCGGCAGTGATGCTGCGCATCGGCGACACGCCCTTCCTGCTCGTCTCGCGGGGCAACGAGGCCTGGAGCAGCGGACCGTTGCAGGAGCGGGCGATCATCGCGGCCGTTCGCGGCGCGAGCGGCATGACGGTCGAATCGCGCGACGGTGCTGGCCGGACTTTCGTCGACCCTTATTCGCTGGCGGGAGCGCCGACGGCGATCGACGCCGCAGCGGCCGCCTGCGCTGGCAAAATGCAGCCGCGATAATTAGATAGGCGCCCTGCCATGAGTGCCGACACCAATCTGATGCCCATTCCGGGCGCGATCGATCCCGTGCCCGTGCCGAGGGCCGCGACGCCGCGCGCGGACGGGCGCGTCGAGCTCGTCGGCCTGTCGAAGGACCAGATCCGCGACGAGCTGGAGGCCGCCGGTCTCGAGCCGAAGGCGGCGAAGCTCCGCGCCAAGCAGCTGTGGCACTGGATCTACAATCGCGGCGTCACCGACTTCGCCCGGATGAGCGATGTCGCCAAGGCCCAGCGCGGCTGGTTCGCGGAGCATTTCATTATCTCCCGCCCCGACGTCGTCGAAGCGCAGGTGTCGTCCGACGGCACCCGCAAGTGGCTCTTGAAGACCCACGACGGCCATGATTTCGAAATGGTGTTCATCCCGGACGCGGACCGCGGCACGCTTTGCGTGTCGAGCCAGGTGGGGTGCACGCTGAACTGCCGCTTCTGCCACACCGGCACGATGCAGCTGGTCCGCAACCTCGAGCCGGCAGAGATCGTCGGGCAGGTCATGCTCGCCCGCGACGCGCTCGGCGAATGGCCCTCACAGCCGGAAGGGCGGATGCTCACCAACATCGTGATGATGGGCATGGGCGAGCCGCTCTACAATTTCGACAATGTCCGCGACGCGCTCAAGATCGTCATGGACGGTGATGGTCTCGGCCTGTCGCGGCGGCGGATTACGCTCTCCACGTCAGGTGTCGTCCCGATGATGGCGCGCGCAGGCGATGAGATCGGCGTCAATCTCGCGGTGTCGCTGCACGCGGTGACGAAGGAGATCCGCGACGAGATCGTGCCCCTCAACCGCAAGTTCGGGATCGAGCAGCTCCTCGAAGCTTGCGCCGCTTATCCGGGAGCGAACAACGCGCGGCGGATCACGTTCGAATATGTGATGCTCAAGGACAAGAACGACAGCGACGAGCATGCGCGCGAGTTGGTGCGCCTGATCCGCAAGTACCGGCTGCCAGCCAAGGTGAACCTGATCCCGTTCAACCCCTGGCCCGGCGCGCCTTACGAATGCTCGACCGACGAGCGCATCCGCTCGTTCAGCAACATCGTGTTCGAGGCAGGCATTTCCGCGCCGGTGCGCACGCCGCGCGGCCGCGACATCGATGCCGCGTGCGGGCAGCTCAAGACCGCGGCCGAGAAAAAGCGCAAGAGCCGCGAAGCCGCCTGACATGCTCGCGCCGGTCCGTCGAGCGCTCGTCCGTCAGGTTCGGAACACCTTCAACGATCGGGCAAAGGGCGAGCGACCCGTCCCTGCGTCCGACGATGCGCTGTTTCCGCCCGGCTCGGTAATCCGCCGCGTACACGGTGACGTGACATCGATGATGGTCGGCGGAATCGCGGCTTTGCTGACGCAGATGCTGCATCCGGCGGCGCTCGCCGGCGTGTGGGACCATAGCGATGTCGATAGCGACATGCTCGGCCGCCTCCGCCGCACGGCGCGGTTCATCGCCACCACCACCTTTGCCCATCGCGAATCTGCGCTCGCGGCGATCGCGAAAGTGAAGGCGATCCATGAGCAGGTCAGCGGCACCTTGCCCGACGGCCACGGGTATCGCGCGACCGACCCGGCGTTGCTGGCTTGGGTTCATGTCGCCGGCGCAATCAACTTCCTCGATGGCTGGCGGCGCTATGGCGAACCGGCGATGAGCGGTGCGGACCAGGACGCCTACTTCGCCGAAAGCGGCGAGATCGCGCGGCTGCTGGATGCCGATCCCGTTCCGCGCACGCGCGCCGAGGCCGAGCGCCTGATCCGCGACTTCCGCGGCCAGCTCCGCGCCGACGAGCGAACGCTTTCCTTTCGAGACCTCGTCCTCAAGGCGCCTGCGCCTTCGGTTGCGGGCGCGCCGGTTCAGATGCTCCTGATGGGAGCCGCGGTCGACCTGCTGCCGCCGTTCGCAAGGGACATGCACCGCTTGAACCGCCCCGCTTTGCCCCCCGT
>DATCJM010000166.1:0-13978 GCA_036562805.1 Sphingomicrobium sp. | reverse complement strand
GGTCAGTTAGCTGGTCGGTGATGTCGTCGAACGTCAGGACCGAGCCGTCCTGGTAGCGCACGCGCTTGACGGCCAACGTCCGCTGGACGGCATCCGCCGTGATGAGCACGTTCGCTTCGGACTGCTGCCCGCGCATGAATTCCTCGAGCTCCGGCGAGACCGCCCCGAGGCCCTTCCCTTCGATCGCCTCGCCCTGCTCGAGCAATGTTTCTGCCGAGCGGTTGAGGAGCAGGATGCGGTGCTGGGCGTCGACCGCGATGACGCCGGCGGTGACGCTGGAGAGAACCGCCTCAATGAAGGCGCGGCGGGTGTCGAGCTGCGTGTTGGCGGTCCGAAGCTCGGTCGTTTGCTCCTCGAGCCGGTCGGTCATCCGGTTGAACGCCGTCGCCAGCGTCTGGACCTCGTCCTCCGTGTTCGCGACCGGAACGCGCGCCGAAAAGTCGCCGGACTCGATGCGCCCTGCTGCGTCGACCAGCTGGCCCACCGGCCTGACGAGACGGTCCGCGAGCTTCAATGCCGTAAGGATCGAGAGCGCAACGATTATCAACGACCCAAGCAACAGCGCGGCATTGAAGCGCAGCTGGTTGACGCGGGATCGTTTCAGGAGGGCGCGATAGTCTCGCAGAACGTCACTGGCCCGCTGGATTTGATTCCGGAATTGCGGATCGAAGACTCGGGCCTCGTAAAGATAGCTGTTGGGCAGGTAATCGAGCTTCGTCACAGCTCCGATCCGGTCCGCTGAAGTCACTGAGACGACTGGCTGGCGCTGCAGGCGTGCAATCGCTCCGGCAGGGATGTCTTTGCTGAGCGATCGATCGTAGGGATTCACAAGCGCGAGTGTCCGGATTTGCTTATCCGGACCCATGGTGAAGATGATCGCTTCAGAGAGCCCCCGGTTCAAAACCTGCAGTTTGGCGAATGCCAACGCGAAGCGGGGATCGTCTATGGTCGTCTGGTGAAGATAATCAGCGACATTACTGCTTGCCGTCACGGTTTCGTTTGCAACCCGGTCGACTTCGTCCTGATACCTCCCCCGCGCGATCTGCACGGAGTTCTCGAGCATGTTTCGCGCGCGGTTCGAAAACCAGAATTCGAGTCCGCTCTGGAAGAGCACAGAGGCGAAGATTGCAACGAGGACCGTCGGAACCGCAGCAATGGCCGTGAACAAAGCGACGAGCCTGACGTGCAGGCGCCCGCTTCCCAGGCCCCCCTCCTCCGCGCGGCGCACCGCGATCTTGCGCGCGTAAAGCGCCATGAGGATGATTGCAGGAAGCAATATTGCAATGAGAAGCAGCGCAGCCAGCGGTCCGCGCAGCAATGTGCCCGGCTCGGCGCTCCGGCTGAGCACCCATGCACTGAGCCCGAGCATCCCGATGAGCACGACAACGAGCAGCGCGATCAACCGGTCGTAGAACCGGCCGCTCGCCCGCTCTCGCTGGAGCCAGGTCTCTCGCTGCAATGTCACGGGCGAATCTGCCGTCCGAGCGTCCATCCGCTGGCGCACTAGCACGACCGTTGCAGAATCAACACAGGTCTATGGCATGCTCTGCGTCAGGCCGCGGAGCGTGTGAGCCACGGCGAATAGAATTCCTGCAACATCCTAACGACCACAGCAGGATCGTCCTGCTGGTTCACTCGATTCCTGAGCTCCGCCGAGCCAGGCAGGCCCTTGGTGTACCAGCCGATATGCTTGCGGGCGAGGTTCACACCCGTCTGCGTGCCGTAAAGCTGCAGCATCTCGTCATACTGCTGGAGCATGGTCGAAAGCTGCTCGTCGAGGCTTGGGTCCGGACGATGCCCTCCCCCGCCGAGGTCGCTCATCACCTGCGCGACGAACCAGGGCTTCCCGTACGAGCCGCGTCCGACCATCACGCCGTCCGCGCCCGATTGCCGAAGCGCTTCGCGTGCGTCCTCGATCGAGTTGATGTCGCCGTTGACGATCACGGGGACCGAGACCGCTTCCTTCACCTTGCGGACGAACGACCAGTCGGCCTCGCCCTTGTACATCTGGCAGCGGGTACGGCCGTGGATGGTGATCATCTGCACGCCGAGGTCCTCGGCGACGCGAGCGAGTTCGGGCGCGTTGAGGCTGTTGTGGTCCCAGCCCATGCGTGTCTTCAGCGTGACGGGCACCTTCACGGCCTTCACCGTCGCGTCGATAATCGCCGCCGCCGTCGTCAGGTCGCGCATCAGCGCGGAGCCGGCCCAGCCGTTCACGACCTTCTTCACCGGGCAGCCCATGTTAATGTCGATGATAGCGGCGCCGCGCTGCTCGTTGAGCTTGGCGGCCTCCGCCATCACTTGCGGCTCGCAGCCGGCGAGCTGCATCGATACCGGCTCCTCGGCCGGATCCCACATCGCCTTCTGGATCGACTGGCGCGTTTCGCGGATCATCGCCTGGCTGGCGATCATCTCGGTGACGGTGAGCCCAGCGCCGTAGCGCTTCACGGCGCGGCGGAACGGCAGGTCGGTGACAGCGGTCATCGGCGCCAGAATTACTGGCGACGCGACCTCGACCGGGCCGATCTTGATGGGCTTCACAAGGCTCATGGGATGCAGCCCCTTACATGCGGGCCCCTTGGCGGGCAACTCAAGGAGCCGTAGACGCGCGCCCGAATGACCGTCACCGCACTCATCGTCGCCGCCGGAAAAGGCGAACGCCTGGGCGGCGGCGTCCCCAAGCAATATCGGCTGCTCGGCGGAAAGCCCGTGTTGCGGTGGGCGGTCGAATCGCTGACGCGCCATCCTGCGGTCAAGGAGATGCGGGTCGTTATCGGCGCTGGTCAGCGGCAGCTCGCAGAAGCGGCCCTCGCGGGCATCCCGATCACCGAGCTTATCGAGGGGGGTGCCGAACGCGCCGATTCCGTTCGTGCCGGCCTGGCTGCGGTCGAAACCGATGCCTTGCTGGTCCATGACGCCGCCCGCCCCTTCTGCCCCGCGGCGGTGATCGACCGGCTGATCGCCAGCCTCGAATTCTACGAAGGTGCCGCGCCGGTGCTTCCCGTCGGCGACACGCTTGCCCGGATCGGGGAGACGCTCGGCGAGGCGGTCGACCGCAGCGGCCTTGTTCGCGTGCAGACTCCGCAGGCCTTTCGTCTCGAGGACCTCCGGGCCGCCTATGAACGTTGGTCAGGCCCCTCGCCCACCGATGAGAGCAGTGTCGTGCGTGCTGCGGGGATGAACGTCGCCGCGGTCGAGGGTGATGCCGCGCTCGAGAAGCTCACCCGCCCCGCGGACTTCGAGCGTGCCGAGCAATGGCTGGCGGGTCAGCTCGCGCCGCGAACCGGCATGGGCTTCGACGTCCACGCCTTTTCCGGCGAAGGTCCGCTCATGCTCGGCGGCGTCGAACTGCCGTACAGCCGCGGTCTCGCGGGCCACAGCGATGCCGACGTCGTCCTGCACGCAATCACCGACGCGTTGCTCGGGGCCGCCGGCCTCGGCGATATTGGCGCGCATTTCCCGCCGTCAGACGCGCGATGGAAAGGCGCTGCATCCTCCCTATTTCTGCGCCATGCCGTTGAGCTTCTGCACAGTAGGGGAGCGATTATCGACCATATCGATTGTACGATCATCGCCGAGGCGCCGAAAGTCGCGCCTCATCGTGATGCGATGCGCGGGCGCATCGCCGACGTCATGGGGCTGAGCATCGAGCAGGTGAGCATCAAGGCGACGACTACCGAAGGCCTCGGTTTCACCGGCCGGCGCGAAGGCATTGCGGCCCAGGCCGTCGCGAGCATCCGCATGGGATATTCCACGTGAGCGAATTCATCCTGCCCGACACGTTGGTCGACAAGGCCCGGGAAGTCGTCGACGCAAACCGCGCCGCGGGGCGTCGTGTGGCCATCGCCGAAAGCTGCACCGGCGGGCTCGTCAGCGCCGCGCTGACCGAGATCCCCGGGTCTTCGGACGTGTTTGAAGCAGGCTATGTAACCTATTCCAATGCCGCGAAAATCAGCGAGCTGAAGGTTTCCGAAGAAGTGGTCGACACGTTCGGCGCGGTCAGCGTCGCGACGGCCTGGGCGATGGCTCGCGGGGCGTTGGCCGCTTCAGAAGCCGACGTCGCCGTGGCGATCACCGGCATTGCCGGCCCCGGTGGCGGAACGGCCTCGAAGCCGGTTGGGACGGTCGTCTTCGCCAGAGCCGAACGCGACGCCGATCCTGCGAAGATCGTGGCCGACCAAAAATTCTTCGATGAAAAGACCCGCTCCGGCGTCCGCCTTCAAGCGGCGCTTTGCGCGCTCGAGCTATTGATGCCGTAGAGAGCGGCGGCGCGCTGCTCGAACGCTGTCGTCATCCGCCTCAGCGCGCGATCGAACATCGCGCCGGCAAGCGTTTCGAACAGACGCGACTTGAACGCGAAATCGACGGCGAAATGGAGGTTGGTGCCGCCGTCGGCGGCGCGCTCGAACTCCCACTCATTGTGAAGATATTTGAGTGGTCCTTCGACATAATCGACGCAGATCTTGCTTGGGCGGTCCTTCACGACCCGGCTGGTGAAGCGCTCCTTGAACGCGTTGAAGCCGACGACGAGGTCGGCGACCGTCTCTTTCTCGCTCGACGAGCGCACCCGGACGGCGACGACCCAGGGCAGGAATTGGTCATAATCCTTCACATCCGCCACGAGATCGAACAATTGTTCTGGCGTATAAGGCAGATGCTTGGTTTCGCTGTGGCGCGGCATCAGCCGTTCGAACGCTCCAAATAGGCATTGCGCGCCGCCTGCATCTTCTTGAAATCGTCGCCCGCGTGATAGCTCGACCGGGTCAGCGGCGAAGCGGCGACGAGCAGGAACCCTTTTGCCCGCGCGATCGCCGCATAAGCGTCGAAGGCCTTGGGGCTGACGAACTCCTCCACCTTCGCGTGGCGGGGGGTCGGTTGCAGATACTGGCCCATGGTCAGGAAATCGACGCCTGCCGACCGCATATCGTCCATCACCTGGTGGACCTCGAGCCTTTGCTCGCCGAGCCCCACCATCACCCCCGACTTGGTGAAGATGTGCGGCGCGTGGCGCTTGACGCTCTCGAGAAGCCGGAGCGAAGCGTAGTAACGCGCACCAGGCCGGATCGTCGGATAGAGCCGAGGCACAGTTTCGAGATTATGGTTGTAGACGTCGGGGCCCGCCTCGACGATCGCCTCGACCGCGGCTTCGCTCTTGTTGCGGAAGTCCGGCGTCAGGATTTCGATCGTCGTCTGCGGCGTGTTTCGGCGCAGCGCCTCGATCACCTTCACGAACTGCGACGCACCGCCGTCAGGCAAATCGTCGCGATCGACCGATGTCACGACGATATGCTCCAGGCCGAGCTCGGCAGCCGCGGTGGCGACATGCTCCGGCTCGAGCGGGTCGACCGCGCGCGGCATTCCCGTCTTCACGTTGCAGAAGGCGCACGCCCTCGTGCACGTGTCCCCGAGGATCATCACCGTCGCGTGCTTCTTCGTCCAACACTCGCCGATGTTCGGGCAGGCCGCCTCCTCGCACACCGTCGCGAGGTTCAGCTCGCGCATCAGCCGGCGGGTCGCGTGATAGCCTTCGCTGACGGGCGCCTTCACCCGGATCCAGTCGGGCTTGCGCTGCTTTGGAGGGACGGCGGCCGGGACGTTCATGCGGGGCAGATAGCGAGTGGGGGGCGCCCTTGCCACCCCTGCCCCGCAGCGGCTAGCCGCAGCTGATGCCGTACATGAAGCAACTGATCGAGGGTTATCGCAGGTTCCGGGAGAAAAACTGGGCGCACGAGCGCGAGCGCTGGGCCGAACTTGCCGAAGGCCAAAGTCCGCAGGTCATGATCCTTGCCTGCGCCGACAGCCGGAGCGACCCCGCCCAAATCTTCGACGCGCGGCCCGGCGAAATGTTCGTCGCGCGAAACATCGCTGCGCTCGCGCCACCGTATGAGACGACGCGCGGCCTTCACGGCGTCTCGGCGGCGCTCGAGTTTGCGGTGACTCAGCTCAATGTCGGCGAGATTCTCGTCATGGGACACGGGATGTGTGGCGGCTGCGCGGCGGCCCTCACCGGCAGTTTCGACGACACCCCGTCGGGGGAAGGTCACTTCATCGCCGATTGGGTGCGGATGCTGCACGGCGCGCGCGACAAGGTTCGCGCGCGGCACGACGAGCTCGACCGGCCGGCCTTCCTGGACATGGAGCGTGAGGCGGTGAAGGTAAGCCTGGCCAACCTTCGCACCTTTCCGTGGATCGCCAAGCGCGAGCAGGACGGGCGCCTGAAGCTGCACGGCGCCCATTTCTCGATCTCGGAGGGCCGTCTCTATCTGCTTGACGAGGCGGAAGGATACTTCCACCCCGTCGAAGAAGACTAGGCTAACACCTTACGTTATAATTGTAATGCGGCTGACCATATTGGTCGACATAATAGCAATAACCACGGGTATCGCGATAATATTGGTGCCCGCTGATGACCGCTCCGGCGACGCCACCGAGCACTGCGCCAACAGCCGCGCCAGCGCCGGTGCCAATGCCTGGAAGAACTGAACCGGCCACTGCGCCGACGCCCGCGCCGACAGCGGCACCTGTCGCGGTACCCGCGATTTGGTGGTTCGCATAAGGATCGGTCGTGCAGCCGCCGACGGCGAGGCTGCCGGCAACAGCAGCCGAAACTAGCAGACGTTTCATATCATCATCCTCCAGAGCTACCCCTCCGGTTTAGTCAGTGCGCTCACTGCAGTTTCGTTCCCGAAATGCTTGCCTGCATCCCGTGAAACGTGGCGAAAATGGAATGAAGCGGATGTGCGACGGGGCGGAAGACAAGCCTCCCGCCCCGTCGAGCAACTCAAAAACGCGTGCTGGCGCCGCTTAGCAGCGGACGTCGTAGCTGTAGTGCGGCTGACCGTATTGGTCGACGTAATAGCAATAGCCGCGAGTGTCGCGGTAATATTGGTGTCCGTTGACCATTGCACCGAGCACGCCGCCAAGCACCGCGCCCGCAATCGCGCCCGTACCGGGCTTGATCCCCGGAAGAACCGCACCAGCAACCGCGCCAGTGGCCGCACCGATCGCAGCGCCGCCAACGACGTTTCCGGCCGTGGAACCGCCGCCGTAATAGCCGTTTCCGTATGGCGATCCGTAAGGCGAACCGTAAGGTGATCCGTAACCGTACGGGTCATAGCCATACTGGTTCGGATAGGTAGCGCAGCCAGCCACAGAAATACTTGCGGCTGTAAGCACTGCGGCAAGACCAAGCTTTTTCATTTCTCTCGTCCCTTCACAAACGCGCCCCCTGTGTCGGCATTAGTGCATCACGGGGCGTTTCGTTCCCGCATCGATCATCGGCCGTTCAGGTCCGCGACCGCTCAGCGCTCAACAGTGGCCATTCCGCGACGCGACGCTACAGGGGAGGAATCCAAGAGGATTCCAATGCGCGAACGGCTGCCCGAGCAAGAAGCAAATATCGCACTTTTGATCGATGCGGACAATGCGAGCCCGGATCACCTCGATGACGTCCTGCTGGTGCTCGGTGAACTCGGCACGATCAACATCCGCCGAGCGTACGGCAATTGGGCCAAGGCCAGCCTCAAGGGCTGGGGACAGCTGACCGGCCTCCATTCGATCGTCCCGATGCAGCAGTTCGACGTGGTCAAAGGCAAGAGCGCCACGGACATGCGGATGACGATCGACGCGATGGATCTGCTGTACCGAGGCAGCATCGACGGCTTCGGCATCATGTCGTCCGACAGCGATTTCCTTCCGCTTGCCCAGCGCATCCGCGAAGACGGCCTGCCGGTTTACGGATTCGGTACGGCCAAGACGCCGCTTTCATTCCAACAGGCGTGCACCCGCTTCTTCGACGTCGGGGCGCTGGCACTCGATGACGAAGAGCAGCTCGAGCAGCCCATGGCGGGCGCGGGCCAGCGGCCGGTCGACCCGGAGCTGCTCCAGGTGCTCGGGTCCGCCTACAAGGCGTCGAAGCGCGACGAGGAAGGTTTCACGCCCCTTTCCGAGCTCGGCCAGCGGGCGAAGGCGGTGTCCAGCTTCGCCGCACGCAACTACGGCTACACGCGCCTCTCCGACCTCATCAAAGCCGTACCCAATTTCGAAGTGAAGTCCGGCGACGACGGCCGCCTTCTGGTCAAACGCCTGCGCTGACTAGCGCCTTGCGCTCCGCTTTTTATCCGATCCGAGCTGGACGCCCTCCTGACGATTGGCGGCGATCAGGATGTTCGCCTTTGCAAATTCGGTGACGATGTGGCGGCTGATTTGGTCCTTGATCTGACGGATACCGTGGTCGGGGCCGAGAAACCGCACCGTCAGCTCGAGCCAATCCTCGGTGATTCGCCAGAACACCTTGGGTTCAATGTCACCCGTTTCGACGCCGAATCTCGCCTCGACCCTTTTCACCTCGTCCTTGCCCAGCCGCTTGGCCGTCTGGGCCTCGCTGTTCGCGGCATCGAGGATGATCTTCTCAGCCTTCGTGAAATCCTGCGCATAAGCGACCGGCACGCTGATCTCATCCCAGATGTAGGCGAACTCGTGCGTGTAATTGTAGACGGGACAGTCGAAGACCTTGTCATTGGTCACCGTGACGATGCGGCCGGTGAACTGCCGACTTCGGACCCAGGACTTGTCGTCGTCCTTCTCGCGCGGTGACTCGCCCATTTCCATGATCCGGGTCTGCATGAAGGTCAGCCCGATGACGTCACCGCGAACCCCGCCCATCTGGATGCGGTCCCCGACGTTGAAGGTCTTGCCGCGCAGAATCACGAAATAGCCGGCGACTGCCGTGATCACCCGCTGCAGCGCGAACGCGATGCCGGCACCGATCAGGCCGACGACGCTTGCAAGTCGCGCCGGGCTGTCGAACCAGATCGACATTACGCCCAGCATCAGGATCGCGGCGACGATGAGGCTGACGCCCTGCTTCGCCCAGAACTGAAACCGAGTGCCGGTGCGTGTGCCGACAAACAGGCCAAGGATCGTTCGCAGGATCCACGCGAAAACCCAGGCGACCAGGATGAAGCCGATCGTGAGAATGAGTTTGTGCAGGTTGTGCGGCGTTGCTCCGATCAGGGTGACGCCGAATACGCGCACCGCATCCGGTGACGCAGCGGACGCGCCCGCCGCGGGCGCGCTCTTCACCAATGCCGCGAGAGGTCCTGCCTGCACGCCGCATTTAACATGACGCCCGTGGAGATGGTTCCGGTCGCGGTACGGACAGGAACAGGCCCGCGCACGGGCCGTTCCTCTTCGCGAAGGAGAGGCACATGGAAAATCCACGCACCGAGACCGCCCGCAACAATGACGATAGCGACGTCATCGACCGCGCGAGCGCGGAGCCGGCGCCGAGCTTCGGCGGAAGCTCCGGCGGCAACATTCAGGAGGACATCGCCACGCAGGCCGAACTGGAACGCGTCCGCGATCCCGAAGCGCATGAGGGCGTCGACAAGCAGGACAAGATCGACCACCAGGAGGAAACGCCGACCAATCGGCCGGCCGACGGCCAGTCAGCCGGCGGCTTAGACTAGCTCCAGTTCAACTTCGACAATGTCGCCGGCGACGATGCCCGCGTTTCGGCACGCCTCGATCTTCACCGGCAGGAAATAGCCGCCGCTGCTCTTCGACGGGAAGACGGACGTGCGCCAGGTGAAACCATCGACGGTGACCTCGACTTTCACGGAGCCGAAACCACGGCGAACGAGCATCGCATGCGCCCGGATTTCGCCGGAGAGCTCGTCCGGGATGCTCATGAAATGCGAGCTGCCGTCGGCGCCGGTCCAGATCTTCAGCGGACCGGTGAGCCGGATCACTGCCGCGTGAGCTTTCGGTAGCTGGTCCGGTGCGGGCGGGTCGCTTCCTCGCCTAGCCGGCGGACCTTGTCCTCCTCATAGGCCTGGAAGTTGCCCTCGAACCACTCGACGTGGCTGTCGCCCTCGAACGCCAGGATGTGCGTCGCGAGGCGGTCGAGGAAGAAGCGGTCGTGGCTGATGACCACCGCGCAGCCGGCGAAATTCTCGATCGCTTCCTCGAGCGCTCCGAGCGTCTCGACGTCGAGATCGTTGGTCGGCTCGTCGAGCAGGAGCACGTTGCCGCCGCGCTTGAGCATCTTGGCGATGTTGACCCGATTGCGCTCGCCGCCCGAGAGCTTGCCGACGTTCTTCTGCTGGTCCTGACCCTTGAAGTTGAAGGCGCCGACATAAGCGCGGGTCGACTGGTCGTGGCCGTTGACCTTCATGTAGTCGAGCCCGTCGGAAATCTCTTCCCAGACGTTCTTCGAACCGTCGAGATGATCGCGGCTCTGGTCGACATAACCGAGGTGGACCGTGGGGCCGATGTCGACCGTTCCGGAGTCGGGCTTCTCCTGCCCGGTGATGATCTTGAACAAGGTCGACTTGCCGGCGCCGTTGGGCCCGATCACCCCGACGATGCCGCCCGGCGGAAGCGTGAAGCTCAGATTCTCGAAGAGGAGCTTGTCGCCATAAGCCTTCGACAGCCCCTTGGCTTCGATGACCTTGCCCCCGAGTCGCTCGGGCACCTGGATGAGGATTTCGGCCTTGCCAGGAACGTACTTTTCCTGCGCCGCAACGAGCTGGTCGAACTTCGCGATCCGCGCTTTGGACTTGGTCTGGCGCGCCTTGGGCCCTTGCCGGATCCACTCGAGCTCGTCCTTGATCGCCTTCTGGCGCCCGGATTCCTCGCGCTCCTCCTGCTCCATCCGCTTGGATTTTTTCTCGAGATAGGTCGAGTAATTGCCTTCGTAGGGGAAGTATTTCCCGCGATCGAGCTCGAGGATCCAGCTCACCACATTGTCGAGGAAATAGCGGTCGTGGGTGATCATCAGCACCGCGCCCGGATATTCCTTGAGGTGATTTTCGAGCCACTGGACGCTTTCGGCGTCGAGGTGGTTGGTCGGTTCGTCGAGGAGCAGGATCGACGGCTTCTGGATCAGCAGCCGCGTCAACGCGATGCGGCGCTTCTCGCCGCCTGACAAATTCTCGACGCTCCAGTCCGAAGGCGGGCAGCGCAGCGCCTCCATCGCAACTTCGAGCTGGTTGTCGAGCGTCCACCCGTCGACGGCGTCGATCTTCGCCTGGAGATCGCCCATCTCCTCCATCAGCGCGTCGAAGTCGGTGTCGTCCTTCGGGTCGCCCATTTCGGTCGAGATGGCGTTGAAGCGGTCGACCATGTCGGCGACGTCGCGCGCGCCGTCCTTGACGTTCTCGAGCACGTTCTTGTTGGGATCGAGCTGCGGCTCCTGCGGCAGATAGCCGACAGTGATGTTATCGCCCGGCCACGCCTCGCCCTGATAGTCCTTGTCGATGCCGGCCATGATCTTCATCAACGTCGACTTGCCCGCACCGTTGGGGCCGACGATGCCGATCTTGGCGCCCTGGTAGAATTGCAGGTTGATGTGGCTGAGCACCGGCTTCTGGGCGCCGGGGAAGGACTTGGTCATGTCCTTCATGACAAAAGCATATTGGGCGGCCATGGGGTCGCGTCTGTCCTTCGGTAAGATGCTGGAGAGTTGCCGCGCCAGTTAGTGCGGCGCGAGAGTTTTTACTAGTCGCGCCCGACCATCGCGCGAGCGGTCGAGAAGCGATAGTCCCGATATTCGTCGCGCAGGTCCTTCTTGCTGAGCTTGCCAGTCGCGGTGTGGGGAAGCGCATCGACGAACTCGATCGCGTCGGGGATCCACCATTTGGCGACCTGCCTCGACAGGAAATCGCGAATCTTCGCTTCGTCGACGGTGCTGCCCTTGTCCCGGACGACCAGCAGAAGCGGGCGCTCGTCCCATTTCGGATGGGGAATTCCGATCGCGGCGGCCTCAAGCACTCCGGGGCAGCCGACCGCAGCATTTTCGAGCTCGATCGAGCTGATCCATTCGCCCCCCGACTTGATCACGTCCTTGGCTCTGTCGGTGATCTGGATCGATCCGTCGGGGTGGATCGCAGCGACATCGCCGGTATCGAACCATTGCTCGCCATCGCAGCAGTCCTGTTCCTGCCGGAAATAGCGCTTCACCACCGAGGCACCTCGAGCCTGTAATCGTCCGGAGGTCTTTCCGTCCCGCGGAAGTACTCGTCCGTCATCGTCCACCGTCCGCAACTCGACGGTGAACATCGCTCGGCCGGGCCGGGTCAGATAGGCGAATTGTTCCTCCTCGCTCATCGAATCCCAATTGCCGGGCGGAGCGCCGACGGTGCCGACCGGCGACATCTCGGTCATTCCCCACAGGTGATTGACGCGGATGCCGCGTTCCTGGAACCAGCGGATCGTCGCCGGCGGAGCGGACGAGCCACCGATGATCACGATCTCCAGCTTGTCGAGCGAAGCGCCGGTCGCTTCGACATGATCGATCATGCCGAGCCAGACGGTCGGAACTCCGGCCGTGTGCGTGACGCCTTCTTCACCGAACAAGCGGCATAGCCGCTCGGGCTGGTTGTCGGCGCATAGCACCAGCTTGAAACCCGCGATCGCGGCTGCGTACGGAATGCACCAGCTGTTGGCGTGGAACATTGGAACCACCGGCAGCATGACCGAGCGCGCCGAAACGTTGAAGATGTCGGGGACAATGACCGACATTGCGTGGAGCACCGTCGAACGGTGCTCGTACAAGACGCCCTTGGGATTTCCGGTGGTGCCGCTGGTGTAGCAAAGCCCGCATGGCTCGCGTTCGTCCCCGTCGTACCAGCGATAGTCGCCGTCCTCGGCGGCCAGCAGCTCGTCGAACTCGTCCTCGAAGCGGAAAAAGTGCCGGACGGTCGGCCAGCTGCCCCTCATCCGCTCGATCATCGGCTCGAACAGCCGGTCATAGAAGACGACGCGATCCTCGGCATCATTGACGATGTACGTCTGCTGGTCGTCGAACAGGCGGGGGTTCAAGGTGTGGATGACCCCGCCCATCCCGACCGCTCCGAACCAGGTGGCGAGATGGCGGTCGTGATTCATGGCCAGGGTCGCGACACGGTCGCCCGGCTTGACCCCGATGCGCTCAAGCGCCTGGGCAAGCCGCCGTGCGCTCCCCGCGACTTCGATCCAGTTGGTCCTGTACGTCGAGCCATCGGCGCGCGCAGAGACGATCTCACGCTCGCCATGCTCGCGTTCGGCATGGTCCATCAGCCGCATGATCCGCAGCGGCCAGTCCTGCATTGCGCCGAGCGGCATCGAGCGCCTCCCCCGAAGTGGCGCCATCATACCGCAATCCGCCAATCTCTCTAGAAGGGGAGTTTGAACCCCGGAGGAAGCGGAAGCGTGCTTTGCATCTTCTGCATTTCCTCGGCCGCCGCCGCGTCTGCCTTGGCACGGGCATCGTTGATCGCTGCGGCAATCAAATCCTCGACCATCGTCTTCTCGGATGGCTGGAGCAGACTCTCGTCGAGATCGACGCCGAGGATGCGGCCCTTCGCAGTCGCGCGAATTCTCACCATTCCGCCGCCCGCCGCGCCCTCGACCTCGATCGTGTCGAGCGTGTCCTGCGCTTTTTGCAATTCGGCCTGCGCGTTCTGCGCCAGTTTCATGATTTCGTCGAAGTCGGGCATTTCGGGCATTTCAGGCGCCTCTGGTTGAATAGGATTCGAGCTCCGCGTCGGGGAAAGCATCCATCACCGCGCGGACATTGGGGTCGGCGAGGACATCGGAGCGAACGCGCTCCTCGGCGATTTTCTCCTGGTCGAGCAGCGAAGGCTCACTGGCTTCATCAGAAAGCGATACCTGCCAGGTGGTGCCCGTCGCTGACTTCAGTGCTGCAGCAAGCTCGCGCGGCCAGTCGCCCCCAAGTGGGCGGGTCGGCTTCAGCGCAAGCTCGGGCGGCGCGTAGCGGACGACCCCGACCTGGTCGTGGAGCTGGACGGCGAGCTGGTGCTTGCCGTGGCTCTCGAGCAATTCGATCAACCCTCGGAAATCGGTGGGCATCCTTGCCGTCGGCGCCATCGAAGAGCGTGATGCCGGCGCCGCGGCCGGCGCGCTTGCCGAGCCGTCCCCGCCAAGGCGCGCGATCAGCGATGCCGGGTCGGGCATGTCCGCGGCATGGATGAGG
>DATCJM010000163.1:0-1527 GCA_036562805.1 Sphingomicrobium sp. | reverse complement strand
GGTTGGGACCGGGTACCGCAACGCGCCGACGGCGAAGCCATTCGGCAGCTGCCACTGGACGTCCATGGGCAGCCCAGCATCTCCCGGGTTCACCCAATAGCCATGCCATCCAGGCGCAGGGCGCATGTGGATCGCGAGCTCGACCTGACCGCCTGCCGGCGCGGGCCCTTCCGCGACAAGCTGCGGCTCAATGCCCCGCGCTTCACCAAGCGCGGGCACGAGCAACAGAACGAAGAGAATCAGGAGCCGGCGGAGCATGGTTGTTCGGCTGTGGCCGGAAGGGCGGCTATGGTTCAATCCAAATTCGGCCTGAGCCACCGCTCCGCCTGCTCGACTGAGACGCCGCGGCGACCGGCATAATCGTCAAGCTGGTCGCGGCCGATGCGCGCGACTCCGAAATACTGGCTGTCGCGATGGCCGAAATAGAAGCCCGAGACAGCGGAGGTTGGAAGCATCGCGAAATTCTCGGTCAGCGTGACTTCGCCGGGATTGCCGCCCAGCAAATCGAACAGGATCGGTTTGAGGCTGTGGTCCGGGCAGGCGGGATATCCGGGCGCCGGCCGGATCCCCTGATATTTCTCGCGGATCAGCTGCTCGTTCGACAGATGCTCCTCGGCATAGCCCCACAGGCGCTGGCGGACCTCGGCATGGAGGACCTCCGCGAAACTCTCGGCTAAGCGGTCGGCAAGTGCCTTCAAGAGGATGTCGTCATAGTCGTTGACGGTCTGCTTGAACCGCTCGAGGTGCGGTTCGAGCCCGTGGATGCCGACTGCGAAGCCGCCCATCCAGTCTTCCCCATCCGGGGAGATGAAGTCGGCTAGGCACATATTCGCGCGGCCTTCGCGCTTCTTCATCTGCTGGCGAAGCATGGGCAGGCGAGTCCAGTCATTTCCGGCGAGGACGAGGATATCGTCACCCTCTCGCTTGCAGCGCCAGAGCCCGACGGTCGCCTTCGGTGTCACCCACCGCTCCGCGATCAGTTGCTCGAGCATCTCCTGTGCGTCCTTGAACAGGTTGCACGCGCTTTCGCCGACGATCGGATCGTCGAGGATTGAGGGGTAGGTTCCGGCGAGCTCCCAGGCGCGGAAGAAGGGCGTCCAGTCGATCGAAGCGCGCAGGTCCTTGAGCGGCCACTCGCCGAAGTGGTGGAGGCCCGGATAAGCGGGAGCAGGGGCCTGGCCTGAGGGGTCGAACGGAAAGGAATTCGCGCGGGCCTCGTCGAGCGATGAAAGCTCGGACTGGCCGCTGCGCGCGCGCGCCCGCCGCAGCGCCTCGTATTCGTCGGCGGTCCGCTCGACGAGCGGCTCCTTTTGCGTGTCGGACACGAGTGACGAAGCGACGCCGACCGCGCGGCTTGCGTCGAGCACGTGGATGACCGGTCCTTCGTAGGCGAGGTCAATCCGAAGCGCGGTGTGCGCCTTGCTCGTCGTCGCACCGCCGATCAGCAGCGGCAGCTTCAGCCCCAGGCGCTGCATCTCGCCCGCCACGGTCACCATTTCGTCGAGCGACGGGGTGATCAGGCCGGAG
>DATCJM010000161.1:0-1799 GCA_036562805.1 Sphingomicrobium sp. | reverse complement strand
GGGATTCCTGGTGTTCGATTATCAGTCGCGGATGGAGGAGTTCTATCGCGACATGGGCGATTGGCTGAAGAGCGGGGCGGTCAAATCGCGCGAGACGGTCGTCGAAGGGCTCGAGCAGACGCCCGATGCGTTCCTCGGCCTGTTCCGGGGGGCGAATGTCGGCAAGATGCTGGTGAAGTTGTAAATATCATCCTCCCCTCGATTTCGAGGGGGAGGTGGCGCGCAACGCGCGACGGAGGGGTCTCGAAGAGCTCGAAGAAGAGCCCCTCCACCGCCTTCGGCGGTCCCCCTCCCCTGCAAATGCAGTGGAGGATGTTTAGAGCGAAGCGCAGGCTTCCGGGTTGCCTGACCGGAAGCCGGTCTGGAGCGCGTTCATCCGCTGTGCCGAGGTGCCGTGGGTGAAGCTGTCGGGAACCACCCTGCCCTGCGCCTGGCGCTGAAGTGTGTCGTCGCCAATTGCTTCGGCGGCGCGCATGCCTTCCTCGAAATCGCCGGGCTCCATCACCGATTGGCCCTGCGGGTCCTTGGCGTTGGCGGCCCACACCCCGGCATAGCAATCGGCCTGCAGCTCGATCTTCACCTGGGTCGCATTGCCCTGGGTTTCGCTTTCACGCGCCTGGAGATGATGCGCCTGGCCGAGCGTGCCCATCAGGTCCTGCACGTGATGGCCGACTTCGTGCGCGACGACATAGGCCATGGCGAAATCGCCAGGCGCCTGGAAGCGCTGCGACAGCTCGTTGAAAAATTCGGTGTCGAGGTAGATGTTCTTGTCGGTCGGGCAGTAAAACGGCCCCATCGCGGATTGGGCGGCGCCACAACCCGACTGATCGCTCTCCGAATAAAAATGCAGGTTCGTGGGCGTGTAGCTGATGCCCTTCGGCCGCAGGAGCTGGGTCCAGGTGTCCTCCGTGCTGGCGAGTACCTGGAGGGTGAAATGCTTCGTGTTCGGATCGAGGTTGCTTTGGCCCGCCGGGGCGCTCGCCTGCTGGCCGGGCATGAGCCCGCCCCCGCCGGCTCCCAGGCCGCCGAGCGAGCTCAAAAGGAAATAGCCGATGACGAGGACGATCACGCCGCCGATTCCGAACCGGCTCGCGACCAAGGGAAGAAGACAGCCGAGCCCTCCGCCGCCGAAGCCGCCGCCGCCAAGGCCGAAGCCGCCGCGCCCGGTATCGTCCGTGAAATTCGTGCTTTCGCGTTCGTCGCCGAAGCGCATGACCGCCCTCCTGTTACCGCTGCCCAATGCGCGAGCGCGTGAAGCGGTTGCAATCGAGGGCGCCGGACGCCTAGCGCGCGCTCGAAGGAGGACACATGATTCTCGAGGGAAAGGTGGCACTGGTCACCGGGTCGACGTCGGGCATTGGCCTGGCGATCGCCAAAGCGCTGGCGGCCGAGGGCGCCAGGCTGATGATCAACGGGTTCGGCGATGCTGGCGAGATCGAGCGCGAATGCAACGAGCTGGGCGCGCTTCACGACGGGGCCGACATGTCGAAGCCGGACGACATCGAGGGGATGATGAAGCGCTGCGCCGACGAGCTCGGCGGACCCGACATCCTGGTCAACAATGCCGGGATCCAGCACGTCTCTCCGGTCGAGGATTTCCCGCCGGCGAAATGGGACGCGATTATCGCCATCAACCTGTCCTCGGCTTTTCATACGACGCGCCTCGCCGTGCCGGCGATGAAGCAGAAGAAGTGGGGCCGGATCATCAACACGGCGAGCGCGCACAGCCTCGTCGCGTCGCCTTTCAAGAGCGCCTACGTCGCCGCCAAGCACGGCATTGCCGGGTTCACCAAGACCGT
>DATCJM010000138.1:0-3209 GCA_036562805.1 Sphingomicrobium sp. | reverse complement strand
GCCATCAGGCCCGGCATCTCGGTCTCGGCGATCTCGATCTCCTTGCGCCCGAAAGCGGCGAGGCCGAGGTCCTTGACGACATAGTCGTTGAATTGGCTGTCGATCTGCGTCGCCACTTATGAATCTCCGATTGAAGGTGCGCTCGATATGGCGCTCGTTGGTGCCGCGGTTAGGCGCCGGCAGGCGGAAATGCAAATATAAAGGATTCTTTATATGTTGCGTTCAGCAAGGGGCGGCTGCCGCGGCAACCTCAGGTCGCGAGCGTGAAAAACATGAGATAGACGAGGCGGCCGTTGGTCACATTGTCGCCGAACCCCGGGCCCGACGTGTGCCAATAATGCGGCTGCAACAGCACCAGCCGATTGTAGCGCATCGGAACGGTCATCGTCTGTTGCCATTTCGAGCGGTCGCGCCCTTCGTTCAGCACGACCTCGCGGTGCATTTCCCCGTAATCTGAATAGCCGAGTGCGCCCAGTTCCGCCGCGTTCATGGGGACCCGATCGGTTCCGGTTCGGACGTGACGGAAGAAGTCCGTGCCGCCGGCGCAATCCTCGGGTCGGCTGAGATAGAGAATGCCGGACAAATGGCTTGGATCGACATGGACGCCCGCAAGCTGATCATCGGACGCAAGCGTCAACCGGCATTTGCCATGGTTGAACTGTTCGCCACGCTGCGCCGTGAGGCGCTGGCGCATGATTGACGACACGGCGTCATCCAGGCCCTCGATCGGCAGCCGCTCAACGGAGTCCCGGCCCGGGTAATTGCCCTCGACGCTGTAACTGAGCTCGAGCGCGCGATTGCGCACGCGGTCCACGTCGCTCAGGAAGTCGTCGATGATGTAGACCGCCGGGACCATGCTCAGGCGGCGCCGGTCTCGCTCACCAGCAAGCGCGGATCGATGCCCTCGGCCTTGAACGCGGCCGCCCATCGCTCGTCGGTCGGCGTGTCGAAGAGGATTTTGGTGTCGGCGCCGGCAGCGAACCAGCCGTGGCGGGTCATCTCTTCATCGAGCTGGCCGTCGCCCCAGCCGGCATAGCCAAGCGCGGCAATCCATCGCGACGGTCCCTTGCCCTCGGCGATTGCGCGCAGCACGTCGATCGTTCCGGTAAGCGCGAAAATCTCTCCCTGGCCGGGGCTCACATGGATGGTGTCCTGGCCACCCCAGTCGGTCGAATGAAGGACGAAGCCGCGTCCGGGCTCGACGGGCCCGCCATGGTGGACGGCGCAATCCGGGGCCTCGCCGGGATCGATCTCGAGTTGACGGAGCAGCCCGCGGAACGTGATCCCGGCGCGCTTCTGGCCGATGCCGATTCCGACCGCGCCATCTTCGTCATGCACGCACAGCGCAATCACGGCGCGCTCGAACCGCGGGTCGGCCATTCCAGGCATCGCGAGCAGGAGTTTCCCGGACAGGAAGTTGGGGTGCGCAACCATCAACGCGACCATGGGACGCTGCCGCGCGACGGGCAAGACTTGAGGGTGCTTTCCGGCGCGCCTATCTGCCGTCGCGCCTGACGCGAAGGAGAATTCGAATGACGATCCAAGCTGGCGAACGTCTGCCCGACGTGCCGATCACGATTGCGACTGCCGATGGGCCCAAGCCGACGACGACAAGCGAATTCTTCAGCGGCAAGAAGGTCGCGCTGTTCGCCGTTCCCGGCGCTTTCACGCCGACCTGCTCTGCCCGCCACCTGCCCTCCTATGTTGACAAGGCATCCGAGCTGAAGGGCAAGGGCATCGACGAGGTCGCCTGCATTTCCGTCAACGATCCGTTCGTCATGTCGGCCTGGGGCCAGCGCGACGGAAGCGAGGACATCACCATGCTCGCCGATGGAAACGGCGCCTTCGCCGACGCCGTCGGGCTGGAAATGGACGGCAGCAAGTTCGGCATGGGCAAGCGTTCGCAGCGTTACTCGATGATCGTCAATGATGGCGTCGTCGAGCAGCTCAACGTCGAAGCGCCCGGCGAGTATCGCGCGTCGAGCGCCGAGCATATGCTGGACCAGCTCGCCACCGCCTGACCGCTCACCGACTTTCCGTCTCTCTTCACCGCTCGCGCCGCGCTCCAGGCGCGACTCCGGTGCGCCCTCAATCGTTTAACCGGATTGAGAGCGAAACAATTTTGAGAGGAGAAAGCTGATGCCGAGAGGTGGTAACCAACGCGGCCGCAACAACAATAATCCGAGCGGCCGGAATCAATATAGCGACTGGGGTGTCGCCGAACTGGTGCGCGAGCGCCCGTTCGCCGCCGCCGCAGCAGCAGCCGGGGCAGCAGCCGCCGGCCTGTTCCTGTGGTCGCGCCGGGCGCAGATCAGTGACCAGCTGAGCAACCTCAGCGACCAGATCGGCGAGTGGACCGAGAGCATGGGCTCCGGCCTCAGCGGCGATTCGTCGGGCATGATGGACGACACCGCCGGCCTGACCACGACCGGCTCGGCCCGCTCGGGCGCAGGTTCGCGCTCCGCTTCCGGAACGCGTTCGGCTTCGCGTCCGACGTCCGGCACCCGCGGCCGCAGCGGCTCGACCGGGACCAGCCGCGGCATGAGCTCGACCGGCGGCGGCAATGCCAGCCTCGGCGCGCACAGCGGCGGCAATGGAATGACGACGGGCGGCGACAACAGCTAGGCGCTTCGCCAGCGACCAACCAGGGGCGCCTTCGCGGGCGCCCCTTTTTTATGCGCTGAGGAATGCAGCGATCGCTTCCCCAAGCTCGGGCCGTGTAACCGAGCTCATGTGCGTTCCGGGCACCTCTTCGAAGATGGCGTGGGGCAGAACGTTGGCGAGCTCTTCGGCAGAGCCATTGTCGTCGTCGTGGTCGCCGCACACGACCAGGGTCGGCATCGTGAACGCCTCGAGCCAGCCGACGAACGCGTCCTCAAAGCTGTCGAGCAGCTGGGCGGCGGCGACACGGTCGACCTTCTGGCTTTTCATGAACTGGATCGAGAGCCAGTGCGGATCGCCCCGCTGCACATGATCGAACATGGCGATGGCGTCGACGAAGAAGGTCTTGCGCCGCTTCCAGTTGCGAAGCCCCTCGATCCCCGCGCCGCCGAGAATCGCCCGGCGAGGCTTGAGCCCCTCGCCCACCCCTTCGACCGTGGTCCGCGCGCCGAGCGAAAAACCGCCGAGGTCGAATTCGGTGAGCGCGAGCGTGGCGATCAGTTCGCGCAGGTCGCGGGCGAGGATTCCCTTGGGATAATATTCCTCCC
>DATCJM010000104.1:0-7300 GCA_036562805.1 Sphingomicrobium sp. | reverse complement strand
GCGTACAGCAGCCGCGCGTTCATCCGGGAGATGGGGAAGTGGCTGAGCGACGGCAATGCGAAGAAGCAGGGGAGCCTCGTCCAGCTCGCCTTCGAGCATGACGTGCCGATCTTCTGCCCGGCCTTCGTCGATTCATCGGCGGGCTTCGGCCTCGTGAAGCACCAGGTCGACGCGATGAAGCGCGGTGGCCATTACATGGTCCTGGACGCGATCGCCGACTTCCGCGAACTCACCGACATCAAGATCAAGGCGGGCACCACCGGCCTCCTGATGATTGGTGGAGGCGTTCCGAAGAACTTCACGCAAGACACTGTGGTCTGTGCCGAAATCCTCGGCCACGACGATGTCGAAGTGCACAAATATGCGGTTCAGATCACGGTCGCGGACGTACGCGACGGGGCCTGTTCGTCCTCGACGCTTCAGGAAGCGGCGAGCTGGGGCAAGGTGTCGACGGCGATGGAGCAGATGGTGTTCGCGGAGGCGACCAGCGTCCTTCCCCTCCTCGCCAGCGACGCCTGGCACCGCGGCGCATGGCGCAACCGCGAAAAGCGCCGCTTCGCCAAGCTGTTCGATTAGGCCGAGCGCTTCGGTTCACGGATCAGCAGGGCTCCGACGAGACCTGCTGCAACCGCGATCATCATGTACCAGCCAGGCGCGACGGGACTGCCGGTCCACCGGATGAGCAGCTTTTCCATCAACTGCGTGCTCCCACCGAAGATCGCAATTGCAAGCGCGTAGACCAGGCTGAGCGAGCCCGCGCGCACCCTTGCCGGCAGGGCCAGGATGAACAGCAGGATCGCCGACGAGGAGCCGAAGATGTGGAGCAAGGTCAGCAGCGTCGTCGCGCCGAACAGCGCTCCCGGGCTCCTTAGCGCTGCGAGCACGTAGAAAGTCGGCACTGCAAGCAGAATCAGGGCGATCCACGGACCGATCAGCACGCGCTTGGGCCCGAAGCGGTCTACCAGCTGACCGGTCGCCAGATCGCTCAAAACGCTGACCAGCCCGAGTACAATGGTCGCGCCGAACGCGGAGCTGACCGCCATCTTCAGCGTGTCCTGCGCGTAGGTCGTCAGATAATCGAGCGTGTAGTTGCTGATCGTCCCGGCGCCGAGGATCAGCATTCCGGCGCCGGCGGTGATCAACAGCGCCCGCCGGCTTCCCGGCTGCGCTGGCTCGCTCGCCTCCGGCGGAAGCGTCTCTTCAAGGGTTCGGCGAAGCGCCAGCCCGAACGGCACGATCGACGCGCCGATCAGGAAAGCCACCCGCCAGCCCCACGCATCGAGCTGAGCGCCCGTCAGCAGCGATGAAAGCGAAAATCCGACGATCCCGGCGATAAGCGTCGCGGTGTCCGCAGTGGCGAGGTGGATCGAAAGGTAAAATCCTCGCCGATGCGGAGGCGCGGCCTCCATCAGGAACGCAGCGTTCGGCCCAACTTCGCCGCCAAGGGCGAAACCCTGAAGAAGCCGGAACAGCACGGCGACCACCGACGCCGCGGCGCCGATCGCGGCATATGACGGCGTCAGCGCCAGTCCCACGATGCCGATTCCCATCAGGGAGAAGGAAAGGATCATCGCCGGCTTGCGCCCGCGCCGGTCCGCCATTCGCCCGATGATCAGCCCGCCGAGAGGCCGGCTGACGAAGTCCACGCCGAACGTTGCCAGGGAAAGCACCAGCGACTGCGCCGCATCACCCGGAAACAAGCTGCGCCCGATCTGCACCGCGAAGAAGCTGTAGGTGACGAAATCGTAGAATTCGAGCGCATTGCCGGCGGCGACGGCCGCGATCTGCTTCTTCGTCAGCGGCGCCCGCTCCCCAGCCACGGGCACATCGTCACACAAACAGCCGCGAACGCCAAATCCCATTGCGGCGGTGCCCAACTTGCCGCAGGCTGCGAGCTTAGAAGCCGAGGGGACGGTAAATATGCATCCAAGTCCATTGCTCGCGCCCGTTGTGGCGCTCGTCGCATGGTCGATCGTCATGTTCTTCTGGCTCGCCATTGCGCGTGCGCCGCAACTGCGGGGCCGCAAGATCCCCGATGGCGCCCGCGGTGCCGATATCGAGCGCGCGGATCCCGGCCGCTCCAACTGGCCGGCGCACAATTACCAGCACCTCATGGAGCAGCCGACGATCTTCTACGCGATCGTCTTCGCGCTGATCCTGATGGGCTTCGACGCGCCGATCAACGTCTACCTGGCCTGGGGCTACGTCGGCTTTCGAATTCTGCACAGCATCTTCCAGGCAACGATCAACGTGGTTCCGGTCCGTTTCCTGCTTTTCCTCGTCTCGACGCTTTGCCTGATCGGCCTCACGACCCACGCGGCGATCTTCCTGCTCCATCACGGCTGAAGCAGGCAGCGAGCTCGACATGGGTCGACCAGCGGAACTGGCCGACGGGCCGGATCCACTCGAGCGCATAGCCGCCATCGGCAAGCAACCGCGCGTCTCGGGCAAAGGTCGCGGGATTGCAGCTGACATAAGCGATTCGCGACCCGCCTGAACGGGCGAGCGCCCTCACCTGCTCTTCCGCGCCCGCGCGCGGCGGGTCCAGAATTACCGCCGCGTATCGGCCGAGCTCATCGGCATCGAGCGGGCGGCGGTACAAATCTCGATGCTCGACGGTGATCGAGGGAGCCGCGTGTTTCAGAGCGCCCACCGCATCGCGCGACGCTTCCGCCGCGTAGGCCGCGCCGGCTGACAGCGCGAACGTGCCGATTCCCGAGAACAAGTCTGCGACGGGACCGGCAGCGCAAATCGCCTCACGCACGCACTCGGCGAGCGTCGCTTCTCCGTCCACGGTGGCCTGAAGGAATCCGCCCACCGGAAACGGCACGCGAACAGCGGAAATGGTCACGGTCGCCGGTTCGGGCTCGTAGATCGTCTCCGGGCCGATGCCCTGGTCGATGCTCAGGCGCGCGAGCCGATGATCCGAGGCAAATGACGTCAATCGCTCGATCGCGCCCAGGCCCTCTGCGGCCACGCCCTTCAGCAGCACGTCGACACCACCGTCAACCAATGCGAGCTGCAGCTCGGCGGGGCGTCTGGGCTGCAGCATCGCCCCGAGCAGGTCCCTCAGCGGCTGGACGACGGCGAAGAGCTCGGGGCGAAGGATATGGCACTCGTGCATATCGACGATGCGATGCGACTTCTCCGCATTAAACCCGATGACCGAGCCTTTGCCTATCTTCAACGCACGGAGGGTGGCCCGTCGGCGGCTCTTCGGCGGCGACAGGTGGGGCAGCCGAATCTCGGTCGACAGGCCGTGCTGCGCGAGTGCGTTCTCCACCCGGGAGACGAGGTATCCGCGATAAGCTTCGTCATCGGCATGCTGGAGTTGGCAGCCGCCACATTCGGGGAAATGACGGCAAGGCGGCTGCTGGTGGTGCGGCCCCGGCGCCAAGGCTCCGTCGTCGAGCAATACATCGCCGGGCACGCCGAACGGCACGTGGCGGCCGCTCGCCGTGACGCCGTCACCGCGCGCCGCGATACGGACGATCAGGTCGTGCACTGGGCGATGGCAGCAGGGATGGCGCGGGCGAGATCGTCGGCGATCATCTGGGCGCCCGCGATCTCGGCTGCCTTGGCCTGGAGCCAGACGCCGGCGCATGCGGCATCGAACGGGTGGAGACCGCGCGCGCGCATGGTGGCAATGACGCCCGCGAGCACGTCGCCGGTCCCCGCGCTCGCAAGCCACGCAGGCGCCGGCGGCCGGAAGCCGAGCCGCCCATCCGGCGCGGCGACGAGCGTATCGGCCCCCTTGTAGACGACCACGGCGCCCGACCTGCGCGCGGCTTCGAGCGCGCGCTCGGGTTTCGTGCCATCAATGTCGCCGAAGAGGCGATGAAATTCGCCGTCGTGCGGGGTGATGATTGCGTCCTGCCCCTTCAGCCGCTCCGACTCGCCGAGATGCGAGATTGCGTCGGCGTCGACGACCTTTGGCGCGCGCGATGTCAGCGCAAGCGTCAGCACCTGCGGGATATCGCCCATCCCGGGCCCGACGAGAAGGCAACCGATCCTCTCGTCATTCACTTCCGCCGTGTCCGTCTGGACGATCGCCGATGGCAACCCTTCGATGCTGCGCGAGGTGCTCACACGGACGTAGCCGGCGCCCGCTTTCGCTGCGGCCGTCGCGGCAAGAGCGATGGCGCCCGGCATCTTGCCCGCGAGCATATGCACGAGGCCGCGATCATATTTGTGGCCGCCAGGGTCGAGCGGCTGCAGTTGCGGCGGTCCGATCTCGTGCCACTGAGTCGCCGCTTCGATCCCGATGTCGGCGAGCACGACGCGGCCGCACTTGTGCATCGCCGGGTGCAGGAGGTGCGCCGGCTTCAGCGCGCCGAATGTCACCGTCATGTCGAATGCGGGAGCCTCGCTGAGCTCGGCGCCGCTATCGCTTTGAACTCCGCTGGGCAGATCGCATGCGACCTTGATCCGTGCGCCGTCGCATAATCGCTGAAGTTGTTTGGAGACAGCTGCATCGACGCTATGCTTGAGACCGGTTCCGAAGAGACAATCGACAACGAGCGGGGCGGCAGCCGTGGCCCCGCCTAATGCCTCCACGTCCCCTGACCAGCGCGATCGCGCGTGTTTGGCCGCGTCGCTCGCCGGCTCAGCAAGTGCAGCGACGCGTACCTGCATGCCGCGCTCCGCCAAATGCCGCGCCGCCACGTAGCCGTCGCCGCCGTTGTTGCCGGGCCCGCACAACAGCAGCACCCGGCCCGGCCCGGCAAAGCGGTAGACGGCTTCAGCAAGCGCAGCCCCCGCCCGCTCCATCAGCGTTTCAACGCTAGTGCCCTGATCGATCGTTGCCTGCTCGGCGGCGCGCATGGATTCTGCGGTCAGGATCGGACGGCCGGTCATCGGCCGGCTCCTAGCGCAGGAAGGTCGCCAGACGCCACCATCCACGCGGGACGGCCAAAGCGGCAGCATCACGCGCGTCCTCCGTTTCGAACAGTGCGAAGCACGTCGCGCCCGAACCGGACATCCGCGCGAGCTTCGCCCCGGTTCGCGTTCCGAGCCAGGCGAGCACCGCTTCGATCTGCGGCGCGAGCGATATCGCCGCCGACTGGAGATCGTTCCTCCCCTCACGCCAGCCGTTCAGCGGCCCGCAGTCGACGCCGTCCCACCGCGAGAAGACCTCCGCGGTCGAAAGCCGGACTCGCGGGTTCACGAGCAGCACGGGCGCGCCGGAAAGCTCGGCAAGTGCGATCGGCGTCAGCTCGTCGCCAGCTCCCTCGCCACGCGCGGGCAAGCTCAGCAGGCAGGCGGGAACATCGCTGCCGAGCTTGGGCGCGAGCTCCTGCGCGTAACGCGGATCGATGTTCCACAGTGACGTCAGCAACCGCAGCGTGGCAGCTCCGTCAGCCGACCCGCCACCGACCCCCGACGCGATCGGGAGTCGCTTGTCGAGGCCCAGCCTGGCGCCTGCTTCCGTATCTGCCGCTTCGGCAAGCATCCGCGCGGCCCTAAGAACGAGATTGTCCGCGTCACCCTTAAGGTCGGCGGCGAACGGCCCCGTCAGCTCGAGGGAAATCTCATCCGAGGGCTCGGCCCACAGCCGGTCCCCATCGACGCAGAAGACGAAGATCGTTTCGATGCGATGGCGCCCATCAGGCAACCGACCCCTGACGTGAAGCGCGAGGTTGAGCTTCGCCGGCGCGATTTCTCTCGCTGGCGTCAAGGCGCCTCGTTCGACGCCGTGAGCCCCGAAGCCAGCTTCGCCTTCACGCGATCGGCAATCTTGTCCTCTGCCGTTACAAGTGCCGCGTTCCACGCGAAGCGCGCCTCATAGCGACGTCCGGATTTGTACAAAGCGTCGCCCAGATGCTCCTGGATCTCGGCCTGGTCGGGATCCTTCTGCGCCGCCTTCTGCAGCGTATCGATCGCCTCATCCACCTTGCCGCGCTTGAACTCGGCCCAGCCGAGCGAATCGGTGATAGACGCATCATCGGGAGCGAGCTGGCTCGCCTTGCGGATCATCGCTTCGGCATTGTCCACGTCCTCGCCACGCTCGAGCATCGCATAGCCCATGAAGTTCAGCAGCAGCGGCTGGTCGGGGGCGAGCGCGAGTGCCTGCTGGAGCGCGGCTTTGGCTTCGGGCCAGCGGTTCGCTTCCTCCAGCGCATTGGCCTGGAGCAGCAGGAGCGACCATACTTCGGTCTTCAGGCCCTGCGCATTCGCCAGAGCAACGGAGCGGCCGAACGCGTCGGCGGCCTCCGCATGCCGTTCCATCGCTTCAAGAACGTCGCCGAGGCGCGAATAATCCGCAATCCCAGCCGCAGGATCTTTTACCGCGGCCGCCGCAATCGCATAGGCATCGTTCAACCTTTTGTCGCCGTTCAGGATACGGACCTGCACGTCCCGGATCTGCGAGATGAGCGGATCGGTTGGAGGGACGGCGGCGAGCAGCGCGAGTGCTTCATCGCTTCGGCCGGTCGCGTCGAGCAGAAGGCCGAGCAGCGCCGTCGCGCTGCTGTTTTGCGGATCCGCATAACGCGCAACCTGCACCAGGCCGACCGGCGGCACGGCCCGCTGTACACGGGCGACCTCGGCGGCGAATGCAGTTAGCACGGCGCTCAGCGCCTTTGCGCTCGTGTCGATGCCTTCACCGCTTGGACGCCCGGCGAGGATGCGCTGCTTCATCGCGGCCGAATCGCCGCTCATGCCCTCAACCATCGCCGCGGCGCGCGTGCGGTCCCCCGCGGCAAGAAAACCGTCGGCGAGCGCAAGTCTGACCCTCGCTTCACGAGCGCCGGCCGCACCGATCGCGCGGCGCGCGAATGGCTCGGCCTCGGCGGTACGCTTGAACTTGAGGAGCAGCATCGCCTGTTCCTCGTCGCCCAGCGGGCGGAGCAGGCTATTGGCCGGGATCTCGCTGATGCTTGCCAGCGCTCGCGCCTGGTCGCCGCGCTCCGCTGCGTCCCACGCCGTGAGCAACGGAGCGAGGAAGCTGAGATCGCCGCTGCTCCCCGCGGGGTTCAGCCACGGTAGCGCGCGATCGAGGCGATGCTGCCTCACGGCTTCGGTGACCATCAGAAGGCGCGCATCCGTCGTCAGCTTGGCGACGGGAAGCTTCGGGACAAGGCTCATCGCCAGGTCCATCCGGCCCGAACCGATCGCCTCGGCGAGCGCCTGCTGGGCAAACTGCGTCTCGTCAGGCTTCGAATCCGCGAGGCTCGCCAGCAGCTCGGCCGCGCGCGCATGATCGCCGTTCATCGCCGCCGCCCGCGCTTCGACATAGGTCCACGCCGGATCGCCCGTGGACAGCCGGGCAGCGGCCGGAGCAGGAGCAAGCATCAGCGCC
>DATCJM010000092.1:0-6339 GCA_036562805.1 Sphingomicrobium sp. | reverse complement strand
TGATTTTCGGGACAATTGGCAACGGATGATCAGCCTCGAGGGCCTTTCGACAAGCGCGCATTCCGGCCGACCGGAGTGTTCCCCCGCCGATATTCCGTTGCTTCAGTCTCTTCCGAAGCCGGTTCGAGATCGCCTCATGGCGGCGTCTCGCGTCGAACGGCTCGCCGCGCGGGCCGAGCTCTTCAGGGACGGCGAGTCGGCTGACGTCCTCCACATCATGCTGAGCGGAATCGTCGACCTCGCTGCGACGCACCGTGGCGCCGAGTGCAGCGCGCTGATGATGGCGGCGGGCGACGTCTTCATGCCGGCCGCGGCGCTTCATTCCGAGCCCTATTTGATTTCCGGTCGCGCGCTGACCGCGACCCGGATCCTGATGATCGACGCGAAGATCGTGCGGCAGGAGGCGCGCGCGTGCACGGAGCTCGCACTGGCGCTGGCGCGCATCATGGCCGGGCAGTGGAGGGTCGCGCTCAAGATCATCCTCGATCTCAAATGCCGTTCGCCTTCACAGCGCCTGGCCGCATTTCTCCTTCGGCTTTTTGACGCTTCGGAGCCCGGCGCCGCGCCGGAAATTCCGTTCTCCAAGCGTCAACTGGCATCTCGCATCGGTATGCAGCCCGAAACCTTGTCGCGAACCCTTCAGACGCTCGCCGCGAACGGCCTTTACCTGCGTGGCCGGCAGATCATCATCACCAGTCGCGCCGCCGCGGAAGAGTTTTGCGGCCCGGATCCCTATCCGCCCGCGAGCGAATATGAACTCGGGGTCCACGCGCTTTAGCTGACGAGCGTCGGGGGCCGTTAGATATTCGTCTGGTCCGCAGGAACGCCGCGCGGCAGGGTCGCCGCGCCTTCCTCGTCTCTGCAATTGAGGTCGGCGCCAATTCCAAAGCAGGTCATGGACAGCGACCCCATCGAATATCCCCGGACGAGGGGTTCCATCGGTTCATTGGAGGCCGCAGCGACGCCGGCCATGTAAAGCAACGGGATGAAGTGATCGGGCGTGGGGGCAGCAAGTCCGAAGTCCGCGTGCTGGGCGACCTTGAGGATGCCGTCAGGATCGCGCTGCAATTGGTCCACCACGGCATCGTCGAAGCGCTCGGCCCAATCGAATGCGCTGTTCGGCTCATTCCACTGCAGCTGCCCGAGGTTGTGGACCACATTGCCGCTGCCGAGCAGCATGATGCCGCGATCGCGTAGCGGCGCGAGCCTGGCCCCCAGCTCCAAATGATAGGACAGCGGCTTCAACGCGTTGATCGATAGCTGAATGACCGGAATGTCCGCTTGCGGGCGAAGATGCGCAAGCACGCTCCACGTCCCGTGATCGAGGCCCCACTGGTCATGGTCGAGCCCGCACCAGGTCGGCTCTACGGCGTCGGCAACCTCCTGCGCGATGTCGGGCGCGCCCGCGGCGGGATATTCGAACGCGAACAGGTCGGGCGGAAATCCGTAGAAATCGTGGATCGTGCGCGGCCGCGGCATCGCGGTGACCGCCGTCGCCCCGAAGAACCAGTGGGCGGAGACGACGAGCAGCGCGCGCGGCGTCGGCAATTGCTCGCCGAGCGAGCGCCATGCTTGCGTGAAGCCGTTGACCTGAAGAGTGTTCATCGGGCTGCCATGGCCGATGAACAGCGCTGGCATCTTGCTCACGTCCCCGCCTCCATCGGGCTTGCGGGAAAAATGGTGCCCAGGGGCGGGATCGAACCACCGACACCGTGATTTTCAGTCACGTGCTCTACCAACTGAGCTACCTGGGCTCTCGAGCGGGCAGGCTGCCCGGCCAAGTGAGCGCGGTCCCTACCGGTCGTCCTCGCCACTGTCCACCCTGTCGGGATCGGCTGGCGGACCGGGGATTCGATAGCCTTCGCCAAGCCACTTGAGGAGGTCGCGATCCTTGCAGCCGCGGCTGCAGAAGGGCGCATGTTCGAGCTTCTCCGGCTTGCCGCAGAGGGGGCAGGTCTTCTGGTCAGAGGCTTGTCGCATATCCGCCCGAGATGGGGAGAGCGGCGTCCGCGCGCAACTCGATCGCACCGCCGAGCTGACGAGCCAGCGCAAGCGTCCATTCGTTGCGCTGCGCGAGGAGGGCCACGACCGCAGGGTGAGCCACCAGGCGCTTGGCGCCCGGCGGGTCGAAGGCGATGCGTCGCAACAGCGCGCGCGCTTCGAACGCGGCTCGGTCGTCGGCGAGCTCGACCAGCGACGGCCTGGTTCGCGGCCGAACGACCTGGATGAACCCGAAACCGTTCACCGCCGTGCGCTCGAAAGGCTGGGGGAGCATGGCGTCGATCGCCGCCGCCGCCAGTTGGCGCGCACTTTTGGTACCGGTGGTGGGCAAGTCGATCCCGATCGACCCGCCGATGTCGAGGCGGCGAATCGCCCGCGCCGCCTCGCGAGCGCCGGCGACCGCGAGCTCGGCTGCGGGGAGGAAGCCATCGACGTCGATTAACGTCATCGCGGGCGTGACCGAGATGCGAAGCTCGCCGCCGCTGAACCGGACTATCCCGTTTCGGGCTTCGTCGATGACGTCATCCCAGCCGGACGCACCAAATGCGTCTTCAGCGGGGGACGCTAGCGCACGGCCGCCGAGCCGCTCGGCGAGCGACCCTGTCGACGCAGGCGATTTGTCCGTAGTTCGGGCCAATGGCCGCTTCCACGGTTCACCACCTGGGATCGCTTCGCGCGTTACTTCGAAAGTCAGCGATGCTCCTTCGGTGGCGCCGCCGGCTCCGCGCGGCAGCATATATTCAGTGCCGTCAGCATCGACCGCGACCGCGTTGCGACCGTCCCGCCCCACCGCTCCAAGCCTTCCACGCAGCACCGTTCCCGCGGGGACGGCCCCTTCGAGCTCGATCCGCGCCTCGATGATCCGATCGCCCTCGACGAGCACCGCTCGAGTCTCGCCGATGCCGTGTTCGACGAGCCACTCAGGCAATCGGGTAGCCTGCCGATTTCAGCAGCACCCGCGTTTCGGCGAGCGGCAGGCCGACGACGTTCGAATAGCTTCCCGCGATGTGCCGGACGTAGACTTCCCCATAGCCTTGGAGCGCGTAGCCCCCGGCCTTGCCGCGCCACTCGCCGTGCCCAGCGTAATAGTCGATCTCCTCGTCGCTTAGCCGCTTCATTGCGATCATCGTCTCGACGAGCCGCTCGCCGATGGCGCCCCCCGGAATCGCGAGCGCTACGCCGGTAAGGACGCGGTGTCGGCGCCCTGACAGCAGCTTCATGCAACGGCGGAGCGTGGCTTCATCCTCGACCTTCGGCAGGATACGGCGACCGACCGCGACAACTGTGTCGGCGGCAAGGACCAGTGCATCCGGATCTTTTGCGGCAACCGCTTCGGCCTTCTCGCGCGCAAGGCGAAGCGCGTGTTGCCGCGGAAGCTCCCCCTTGGGCACGCTTTCGTCGATGTCGGCTGGAACCACCGCGTCCGGCGCGACGCCGACGCGCGCGAGGAGGTCGAGGCGGCGCGGGCTCGCCGAGGCGAGGATCAGCCGCATCGGCAATTAGCCCGTATAGCCGGGCGGCCCTCCGCGGCCGGGCATGAAGCGATAGGTGATGCGGCCCTTCGTGAGATCGTAGGGCGTCAGCTCGACGAGGACCTCGTCGCCGGTGAGGACGCGGATTCGGTTCTTGCGCATCTTTCCTGCGGTATGACCGAGGATCTCATGGCCGTTCTCGAGCTGCACGCGGAACATCGCATTGGGCAGCAGTTCGACGACCCGCCCACGCATCTCAAGCAATTCTTCCTTGGCCAAGCGATCCCTCTCTCTTCAGGCAAAAGTCGCGGAGGCTTAGCGGCGACCGCGCGAAATGTGAAGGCAGCGACCTCTCATACGGTGAGGATCGTCGACCCGGTGGTCTTTCGGGCTTCGAGCTGGCGGTGCGCTTCGGCGGCGTCCCTCAGTAGAAAGCGCTGCTTGACCTCGATCTTCACTTTGCCACTCGAGACCATTTCGAACAGCTCGCCCGCGCTCTGCTCGAGTTGCTCGCGTGTCGCAATATAGTGGAACAATGTCGGGCGCGTGAGGTACAGCGATCCCTTCTGTGCGAGCAGGTTCGGCGGCATGGGGTCGGGGGCGCCGGACGCATTGCCGAAGCTCACCATCAGCCCGCGGATCTTGAGGCAGTCGAGCGACTTCAAGAACGTGTCGCGGCCGACCGAATCATACACGACCGGGAGTTTGTCGCCGCCGGTGATGCGCTTCACTTCGGCGACGAAGTCCTGTTTGGAATAGACGATCGGGTGGGCGCAGCCGTGGGCTCGAGCAAGCTCGGCCTTCTCCTCGGTCCCGACGGTTCCGATCACGGTCGCGCCTAGAGCCGCGGCCCACTGGCACATGATGAGCCCGACACCGCCCGCGGCGGCATGGACGAGGATCGTGTCGCCCTTGGCGACGGGGAAGACCGACCGAAGAAGCATCTGCGCGGTCATGCCCTGAAGCATCATCCCTGCTGCCTGCTCGGTCGATATATCGCTGGGCAGCTTAACGACGCGGTCTGCATCGATCAGCCGTTCCTCGGCATAGCCGCCGAGGGGGCCGGCATAAGCGACACGGTCGCCCTTCTTGAGGTGTTCGACGTCGCCGCCGACAGCCTCGACGGTGCCCGCGCCCTCGACCCCCGGGGTGAACGGCATCTCCTGCTTGTAAAGGCCGGTGCGGTGATAGACGTCGATGAAGTTGAGGCCTGCGGCTTCCTGCCGGATCTTCACCTGGGCCGGCCCGGGCTCGCCGACATCGACTTCCTCCCACTGGAGAACTTCGGGACCGCCGTTGTTATGGATTCGGATCGAGTGCGACATGGAGCTCTAGAACGCGTGTTCGGCGCAAAAGAAAAGCCCCGCCGCAACGGTCGCAGCGGGGCTTGAGGTTCAGTCCGTCAGCAGATCAGACCGCGGCGTGCGCAGCCAGTGCCGCGAGCAGAAGCAGCGCGACGATATTGGTGATCTTGATCATCGGATTGACGGCAGGTCCCGCGGTGTCCTTGTAGGGATCGCCGACCGTATCGCCGGTGACGGCGGCCTTGTGGGCCTCCGAGCCCTTGCCGCCGTAATTGCCATCCTCGATGTACTTCTTGGCATTGTCCCACGCGCCACCGCCCGAGGTCATCGAGATAGCGACGAACAGGCCGGAAACGATCACGCCCAAGAGCAGCGCGCCGACCGCCGCGAGGCCGTTTTCCTTACCCGCCACGGCGCCGATCACGAAGTAGACCACGATCGGGGCAAGCACCGGCAGAAGCGACGGGATGATCATCTCGCGGATCGCGGCGCGCGTGACGAGGTCGACGGTGCGCGCATAGTCCGGCCGCGACGTTCCATCCATGATGCCCGGATTGTCGCGGAACTGGCCGCGCACTTCCTCGACCACCGCACCGCCGGCGCGGCCGACGGCGGTCATGCCCATTGCACCGAACAGGTACGGGAGCAGCGCGCCAAGAAGCAGACCGACGATCACGTAGGGGTTCGACAGGCTGAAGAGCGCGTTGAGGTCGCTCGTGACGCCGATCTGCGGTCCGAACTCCTTGAGGTCGGCGGTATAGGCGCCGAACAGCACCAGCGCGGCGAGGCCGGCCGAACCGATCGCATATCCCTTGGTCACGGCCTTGGTCGTGTTGCCGACCGCATCGAGGGCGTCGGTGCGCGTGCGCACGTCTTCCTCGAGGCCGGACATCTCCGCGATGCCACCGGCGTTGTCGGTGACCGGACCGTAAGCGTCGAGCGCGACGACCATGCCGGCAAGCGCGAGCATCGCCGACGCTGCGAACGCGACGCCGAGGAAGCCGGCGAGCTGGAAGCTAGCGATCAGACCGACGATGATGACGATGGTCGGAAGCGCCGTGGACTCGAGGCTGATGGCGAGGCCCTGGATGATGTTGGTGCCGTGGCCGGTCTGGCTCGAACGGGCGATCGACTGCACCGGACGATAGTTGGTGCCGGTGTAATATTCGGTGATCCAGACGATCAGCGCGGTGACGGCGAGACCGATCAGGCTCGAATAGAAGAGGTCCATGCCGGTGAAGGCGCCGGTGACGCTGCCCGTCGTCGCGTCCATGGTCCCGCCGATCTGCGCGTTGAGGTCGCTTCCAAGCGAAACCCGGAACGCCGCGTAAATCGCAGGGATGGCGAGGATCGTGGCGGTCCAGAAGCCCTTGTACAGCGCGCCCATGATCGAGCCCTTGGCGCCGAGACGGACCATGTAGGTGCCGATGATCGAGGTGATGATGCAGACGCCGCCGATGAGGAGCGGAAGCGTCATCAGCGGCAGCAGCAGCGGCGAGGAGCCGAGGGCTAGCGCGACCGACACCATGGTGATGCCGACGGTGACGACATGGGTCTCGAAC
>DATCJM010000040.1:0-2097 GCA_036562805.1 Sphingomicrobium sp. | reverse complement strand
CAGGATCCGGCCGAGGAACGGGTCGCGATCGAGCAGGGTGGCGAGCATCCGGAACGGGCCGGCGTCGACCCGCGGCGGCGGGACGTGACGCACGATCGTCTCGAACAAAGGCGTCAGATCGCCGGAGCGCACGTCGTCGGTCAGGCCGGCATAACCCGCGCGGCCACTGGCATAGAGCGTCGGGAAGTCCAGCTGATCGTCATTCGCTTCGAGGTTGAGGAAAAGCTCGAACACCTCGTCGAGCACTTCCGCGGGCCGAGCATCGGGGCGGTCGATCTTGTTGACGACGACGATCGGCTTGAGGCCGAGCGCGAGCGCCTTGCCAGTCACGAACTTGGTCTGCGGCATCGGCCCTTCGGCCGCGTCCACGAGCAGGATCACGCCGTCGACCATCGACAGGATGCGCTCGACCTCCGCGCCGAAGTCGGCGTGGCCGGGCGTATCGACGATGTTGATGTGGGTACCGTTCCATTCGACCGAGGTGCACTTCGCGAGGATGGTGATCCCGCGCTCCTTCTCGAGGTCGTTCGAATCCATCGCCCGCTCCTCGACGCGCTGGTTGTCGCGGAACGTGCCCGACTGGCGGAAGAGCTGGTCGACAAGGGTCGTCTTGCCATGATCGACGTGGGCGATGATCGCCACGTTGCGCAAATTCATCTCGATTTTCCCGGGAAATTTGAACGCGCGATGTAGTCGTTTGGTCCCCATGTTGCAATGCAGCATGGCAACGGGGGCCGTCGCAATGCGTTTTCACCCTGATACGAAAGGAGATCAGCCATGCCCGGCAGACATACGTCCAAGGAGAAGCGCAAGGCTCGCCACATCGAGGACAGTTATGAGAAGAAGGGCGTGTCGCATAGGGAAGCGGAAAGCCGTGCCTGGGCGACGGTCAACAAACAGGACAAGTAACCGCGACTGAAACCAGCTGCGCGCGCTAGGGCCCGCGTTCGAGTATCTCGATCGCCCGCTCGACCGCGCGCAGCTCACTGTTCGCCAGGCGCTCGAGCTTTGCCTGCAGGCTCGAGCTGCCCGATGTCCGGCTCGACATTCGCTCACGGCCCGCCTGCGTCAGCCTCAGCGCCAGGCGCCGCCGATTGTTAGGGTCCTGCATTCGCTCGATCAGCCCTGCACGAACGAGCGTGTCGATCGAGCGGCTGACGGCAGGAGCGCCTCGGCCGACCGACTTGGCGACCTGGTTCAGCGTTGCCGGCTCGGCATTCGCAACCGCAGAGAGCAGCTGGCGCTTTGCCCGTTCGGCGCGCTGAGCAGGCCCATCGGCCACCCACATATGTGCAACGCCTGTGAATCGCGCTGCGAGCGCTTCCGGTGTCGATCCCCCGATCATGGTTGCAACCTAGCAAACATTCCGCCGCGCGCAATATTGCTGATTGCACCGTCCGGCGCCGCTTGCGCTCTTCGCGTCGCATCGCGATGAGGCTTCATGGCTTCGCGCCCGCCCCTTCCCCGCAACGTCTGGGTCCTCGGCTTCGTCAGCCTGTTCATGGACCTGTCGAGCGAGATTTATCACGCGCTTCTTCCCGCGTTCGTGACGATCGTCCTCGGACTGCCCGTAACGGCATTGGGCGCGATCGACGGCATCGCGGAGGCGACGGCGAACTTCGCCAAGCTCTTCTCCGGTCGGCTCTCCGACCGGAGTTTGAAGCGGAAGCCGTGGGTGATGGGCGGCTATGGCCTCGCGGCGCTGTCGAAGCCGCTCTTCCCACTCGCGAGCAATGCGGCGACGTTGATGCTGGCGCGGTTCGCCGATCGAATCGGCAAGGGCATCCGCGGCAGCCCGCGCGACGCGATGATCGCCGACGAGACGCCGGCCGAAATCCGCGGCCGGGCCTTCGGCCTCAGGCAGACGCTCGACACCGCCGGCGCGCTTCTCGCGCCGCTGGTGGCGATCGGCCTCATGGCGCTGCTCGCGAGCGACATTCGCGCGGTCTACTGGTTCGCCATCATCCCGGCGGCGATTTCGTTCCTGCTGGCGACGCTCGCGCTGCGGGAACCCGAGCAGCATCTGGCGCCGGTCAAGAAGTCGCCATTCTTCTCCGGCTTCCGCGAGCTCGACAGGGGCACGAAGCGCCTGCTCCA
>DATCJM010000030.1:0-9618 GCA_036562805.1 Sphingomicrobium sp. | reverse complement strand
CCGGCGACGATGATCAGGTCGGACTTGTGGAGGCCGCCGATCTTGGCGTTGAGGCTTTCGAGGCCGGTCGTGAAACCAGACAAATGGCCGCCGCTGTTGAGCGCGCGTTCGGCCATTTCGAGCGCGTCCTTGGTGGCGTCGGAGAAGGACTTGGCCCTGCCCTCGGCTCCCCCCTCCTCGGCCACCTTGTACAACTCGGTCTCGGCGCGCTCGATTTGAGCGAGGGGGGCAACGTCCTCACTCGTGTCGAGCGCGCCTTCGACCAGGTCACGACCTACGCCAATCAGGGCTCGGAGCAGGGCCAGATCGTAGATCTGACCCGCAAAATCCCGCGCTCCGATTACAGCCGCGCCCGATCCGGTCAATTGCGCCAAATATGCGGGTCCGCCAACCTCTTTTATCGATTCGTCAGCCTCGAAAAGGGGCCTCAAAGTGACCGGATTTGCGACGCGGTTCGAATCGGTAAGTTTTAGAATGGCTTCGTAGATGCGGCCGTGCAGCGGCTCGAAAAAATGGTGCGGCTTGAGCTTGAGCTGGATGTCCTCGACGAGCCGGTTGTCGACCATCAACGCGCCGAGCAAGGCCGCTTCGGCCTCGATGTTCTGAGGAAGGGCTTGGGTTGCGGTCTCTGACGCAGACTCGGCGATACGGATGACTTCGGCCATGACGGGTCCTCTACGCTTCGGCAGCCGCTCGCCCAACGGCTTTGCGGTGAGGCCCCACGAGAACGGATGTAGCACAACTGTGGATTAGTTGTGCACGAATCGGCTTGCGCTGCATTCGAATTGCGGAATCTCGTTTTTGGCCCATCCACAGAAATCGCCGCCGCGAATTTGATGCGTGGAAAGCGTCCCGTTACGCACTCGGCATGGCGATTTTATCCGACCGCTGGATTCGCGAGCAGGCGCAGCAGCACGGCATGATCGAGCCGTTCGTCGAAGCGCAGCGGCGCGAAGGCTGCATCAGCTACGGCCTGTCGTCCTACGGCTATGATGCGCGGGTGTCGCGGCACTTCAAGATCTTCACCAACGTCGACAATGCGATCGTCGACCCCAAGGATTTCGCGCACAACAGCTTCGTCGACCGCGAAACCGACGTGTGCATCATCCCGCCGAACAGCTTCGCCCTCGCACACACGGTCGAATATTTCCGGGTACCGCGCGACGTGATGGTGATCTGCCTCGGCAAATCGACCTATGCGCGCTGCGGGATCATCGTGAACGTGACTCCGCTCGAGCCCGGCTGGGAAGGCCATGTGACGCTCGAATTCTCCAACACCACGCCGCTCCCCGCGAAGGTCTATGCGAACGAAGGCGCGTGCCAGTTCCTGTTCCTCCAGGGCAACGAGCCGTGCGAGGTGAGCTACGCCGACCGCGCCGGCAAATATATGGGCCAGAAGGGCGTGACCCTGCCGAAGCTGTGATTCTCGACGAAGCCCGGAAGCTCGACGGAGCCGACCCCCTCGCCTTTGCCCGCGAGCGGTTCCGGCTGCCTGAAGGCGTCATCTACCTCGACGGCAATTCGCTTGGCGCGCTGCCCGCCGCCACGCCGGGAGCGCTCGCGCATACCGCCGAGCAACAATGGGGCGACGACCTCATCGCCAGTTGGAACAAGCATCAGTGGATCGACTGGCCGACGACCATCGCCGCCAAGCTCGCGCCGATCGTCGGTGCGAAGCCGAACGAGCTGCTGATCGCCGATTCGACCAGCGTCTGCCTGTTCAAGCTGATCGCGTCGGCCGCACGCGCGCGGCCCGGCAGGCGCACGATCCTTGGCCAGCAGGGCAATTTCCCGACCGATCTCTATGTCGGCGAGGGCGTCGCCGGCATGCTCGGCCTCGAATTCCGTCCGGTTGCGGCAAGCGAAATGGTCGGAGCAATCGACGAAGGCACGGCGATCGTTACGCTGAGCCAGGTCGATTACCGTTCCGGCGCTGTCGCGGACATGCAAGCGATCAATGATGCGGCCCGCGCGGCAGGCGCGCTGACGCTTTGGGATTTGTCGCACAGCGCGGGCGCGATGGACATCGACCTCGGCGGCGCCGGCTCCGACCTCGCCGTCGGCTGCGGCTACAAATATCTCAACGGCGGGCCCGGCGCCCCTGCATTCATCTATGTCGCCGAGCGGCTGCAGGGGGAGCTCGCCAATCCGCTCCCGGGCTGGATGGGCCATGCGAAACCTTTCGCCTTCACCGATGATTACCGCCCCGGCGTCGGCATCCAGCGCTTCCTTACCGGCACGCCGCCGGTCCTCGGAATGGCCGCGCTCGCGGCCGGAATCGCGACGTTCGACGGCATCGCCATGGCCGAGGTGCAGGCCAAGTCGCGCAAGCTGTCGCAGCTCTTCATCGAAGAAGTCGAGGCGCGCTGCGGCGGCGAAGTCCGCCTCGCATCCCCGCGCGATCCGTCGGCACGCGGAAGCCATGTCGTCCTTGCGCATCCGCAGGGCTATGCGGTCGTCCAGGCGCTGATCAGCCGCGGCGTGATCGGCGATTTCCGCGAGCCGGACCTGATGCGGTTCGGGTTCACGCCGCTCTACACCCGCTACGCCGAAGTGGTGCGCGCGGCCGAAATCCTCGGCGACATCATCGAAACCCGCGAATGGGACCAGGCGCGCTTCAAAATGCGCGCGAAGGTCACCTGATCGGCTTGCTCCTCCGCCTCAGATTATCGAGCGCCCAGGCGCCGGGCCCTGCCGCCGCGATGTAGAGGAAGACGAAGCAATAGAGGATCGCGGCCTCGCCCATGTTCACCGCGGGATAGAAGCCGTGCGGGAAGTGGAACATGAAATAGCCCACGGCCATCTCGCCCGCTGCGACAAACGCGGCAAGCCGTGTGAACAGGCCGAGGACGACGAGACTGCTCGTCACGAGCTCGATGATGCCGCCGACCCACAACAAGGTTCCGACATGCTGCAGTCCCGGCTGGCCGCCAGGCGGGAAGCCGGCGAGCTTGATCAATGCATGCTCGAGAAACAGCAGCCCGACGACGATCCGCAACAGCGCGCGGACCTCCGCCTGCCAGCGCGAAAGCCAGGGTAGTTCCATGCGATCCTCCAGCTCGTTTGTCCGATCGCTTAGGGGATCGGTTCAACGCCCGCCAAGTGTCAGACGTGTTCCTTCGCTTTCGCTTGCGCCTTCGCATGCGCCGTGTCCTCGGCGAGCGCGGCGCGTGAACGGTGGATCATGTCGACCCAGTCATGGAATGCGTGCGCGAGCTTCGTGACGAGTTCCTTCAGCGGGCCGTCCTTGAGCTCGCCGCTTTCCGCGAAGCTCTCGTCGGTGACATGGCCGAGATAGGCTTCCGGCTGCTGCATCACCGGCATGTTGAGGAAGACGCAGCTCTGCCTGATCTGGTGGTTCGCCCCGAACCCGCCGATCGCGCCTGGCGAGACGGTGACGATCGCCGCCGGCTTCTTGTCGAACACGCTCTGCCCATAGGGCCGCGACCCGACGTCGATCGCATTCTTGAGCACGCCGGGAATGCCGCGATTATATTCGGGGCTGACGAACAGCACGCCATCCGCGCCCGCGACCTGCTCGCGAAATCGGACCCACGGCTCGGGCGGGTTCGTGTCAAGGTCCTGGTTGTAGAGCGGCAATTCGCCGATCCCGACCATCGAGCAATCGAGATTGTCGCCGCGGATGCCGCAGATCGCGCGCGCCATCTTGCGATTGAGGCTGCCCTCGCGAAGGCTGCCGACGATAATCGCGATCTTGTAGGCCATGGTTGCTCTCCGTTCGCGACCTCAATCCGGCGCGCGGAGAAAAGTTGCGCCTCCCGCTACCGGCGCCGCGACTGGTGACGGATGTTCGGCGGCCTGCCGCGACGATTGCCGGTGCGCACGCGGTCGCGCCGCTCGGCAACCGGCTGCGCACCTGCCGGCTGGTTCGGCAATTCGAAGCGCAGCGAACCCGAGACCGGATTGGCCTCGGCGATCCGCAGCCTCAGCTTCTGCCCTTGCCGGTAGGCCGTTCTGGTCTCTTCGCCGACGAGCTGCTGCGCTTTCTCGTCGTAGCGGAAATATTCGTCGCCGATCGTCGACACCGGCACCAGCCCATCGCCGCCGAACTCGACCACCGTTGCGAAGAAGCCGAACGGCTGAACGCCGGTGATCCGGCACATCACGACCTGCCCCGTCTGATCCGCGAGATAGGCGGCGACGTAGCGGTCGACCGTCTCGCGCTCCGCCTCCATCGCGCGCCGCTCGAGGCGCGAGATCAACTCTCCAATCTCCTCGAATTTCTCCGCGTCGCCGGGCGGAAGCCCCCCCTCGCCGAGCTTGTAGGCGCTGACTAGCGCGCGGTGGACGAGCAGGTCTGCATAGCGGCGGATCGGCGACGTGAAATGCGCGTAGGTCGCGAGCGCGAGCCCGAAATGGCCGAGCCGCTCGGGCCCGTAGCGCGCCTGCATCTGTGTCCGAAGCAGTTGCTCCATGATCTCGGGCCGGCTGTCGGCTTCCCCGACCCGCTCGATGATCCGGTTGAAGGTCGAGGGCTTGATCACCTGGCCGAGTGTGAACTCGATCCCGAACGTCTCGAGATAATCCTTGAGCGCCTCGAGCTTCTCGCGGCTCGGCGGCTCGTGCACGCGGTACATCACGGGCGACTTCTTCGCCTCCAGCGCGCGCGCCGCCGCGACATTCGCCGCGATCATGAAGTCTTCGACCAGCCGGTGCGCATCCAGGCGCTCGCGCGGGGCGACGGATTCGATCCGCCCCTTCTCGTCGAGAACCACCTGACGCTCTGGCAGGTCGAGCTCGAGCGGTTCGCGCCGGTTGCGGGCGGCGAGCAGCGCCCGCCAGCAGCCCCACAACGGCTTGAGCGCCGTCTCGACCAGCTCCTTGGCGACCGGCCCATCCACCTCTGGCATCCAGCAGACCGGTGATTCGACTTCGATCCGCTCCTCCTGCGACGCATCGATCGCCGCCTGCGCGTCTTCGTAGGCGATGTTCGCCGCAACCCGGATCTTCGCCCGTGTGAACCGCCACGCCTTGAGCGTCCCGTCCTTCGCGATCGTCAAATGGCAGGCCAGCGCCGCCCGGTCCTTCCCCTCCTTCAGCGAACAGATGTCGGCGGACAGCTCCTCCGGAAGCATCGGCACCACGCGGTCGGGGAAATAGACGCTGTTCCCGCGCGACCGCGCCGCCTTGTCCAGCGCAGAGTCCGGCCGGACATAGAAGCTGACGTCGGCAATCGCGACGATGGCCTTCCAGCCGCCCTTGTTGTCCTCGTCCTTGTCGCGCGCGGCCCAGATCGCGTCGTCATGGTCGCGCGCGTCGGCTGGATCGATGGCGACGATCGGCAAGTGCGTGAGGTCCTCGCGCTCGCCTAACGGCTGCTTCGCGACTCTCTTCGCCTCGCTAACCACCGCATCGCCGAACTCGTGGGGAAGCTCATATTTGTGGATCGCGATGAGGCTGAAGCTCTTCGGCGCGAACGGATCGCCGAGCACCGCGTCGACTCGCGCGCTGACCCGCCCGCGCTGGCCGGAGACTTCGCACAGCACGAGATCGCCCGCTTCGCCCTCGCCGACGTCGCTGACCGGCAGCTCGCGCCGCTCCTTTTTCTCGACCGGCGTCAGCCAGAAGCGCGTGCCTTCCTGGCGGAGCACGCCGAGGACAAGCTCCTGCTTCTTCGCGAGCTTCTTCAGCGGATGCCCGACAAACCTGTCGCCGCGCTCCTCGGTCCGGGCGAGCACGCGGTCGCCAATGCCAAGCGCGCCGCGCCGCTCCTTCTCGATGATCCGCAGCTTCGGCGCCGGACCGTCCGCCTCCCAATGCTCGGGCTGACCGAACAGGTGGCCGCTGTCGTCGACGTCGACGATCTTCAGCACGGTCACGCGCGGAATCCCGCCGACCTGGTTGAACGCACGTCCGCGTGAGGTCTCAATCAGCCCCTCGTCAGCCATGTCGTTGAGCAGCTTCTTCAGCTGGATCTTGGCATCGCCGCGAATGCCGAACGCCCGCGCGATCTCGCGCTTGCCCGCGGGCTGATCAGACGTCGCGACGAAGTCGAGAATCTGCTTTCGGCTGGGGAGGTCCTGGGATTTGCGCTTAGCCAATCATTTCTCCGCTCATCCTGAGTACCCGCTGAGCGAAGTCGAAGCGGCGTATCGAAGGACTTCCTTCGATACGGGCCTTCGACGCGCTTCGCTTGCTCAGTCCCTACTCAGGATGAGCGGGAAAGTTCAGTGCCAAGCTAGCGCAGCTGGCTATCCTTGCTGCCGCGGCGATTGATGGTCGAATGGACGACAGCCTTGTCGCGCTCGGACTGGCAGGCGACGCAGGTGCGGACGCCGGGCACCGCCTCGCGCCGCTTCTTCGGGATCGGCTCGCCGCAATCGTCGCATTCCTCGGCGCTCTCGCCTGTGGGCGTCAGCGCACGCGCGCGAAGGACAGCGTCCTTCACGGTATCGTCGATCTGGTCCTGAACCGCGCCGTCGCGCGTCCATCCGCCGGCCATGGCTGCTCCCTTCATCCCCTAAGTGGGAACGACCGCTTCCGCCGACAATACCGCGCGGCGGTGAAGCCGATGCTCGCGCCACACGATCACCAGGCCGCTCGCGATGATGATCGGCGCTCCGGCCCAGGTCCACGGGCTCGGCACCTCGCCGAAGATCCAAAGCCCGAGCAGCACTGCCCACAGCAGGCTGGTGTAATCCATCGGCATGACCAGCGCGACGGGCGCAAGCCGCAAGGCGCCGGTCAGCGTCAGCTGCGCGAGGCCGCCTGCGAGCGCAAGCCCGGCTACGATTAGCCAGGTGTCGCGGTCATGCGCCTCGGCGAACCACAGCATCAGTAGCCCGAGCGGCACGAGCGAGCTCACCGCGAACCAGAAGACGGTCGTCGCCGCCCTCTCGGTCGCACCGAGCTTGCGGATGACGATCGTCACCGATGCGGTCAGGAGCGCGGCCGCAAGCGCCACCGAGGCGCCGAGCAGCGGCACGTGACCGCTTCCGGGCTGCACGATCACCAGCACGCCCGCGAAGCCTGCCGCGACCGCACCCCAGCGCCACTTGCCCGTCGGCTCGCCGAGCATGACGGCGGCAAGGATCACGGCGAAGATCGGCACCGAAAAGCCGATCGTCGTCGCTTCGGCGAGAGGCAGCAGGATGAAGGCGAGGAAGTTCGTCCCCATCGCCGCGACGCCGAGCGCCATCCGCCCGACATGCGCCCACACGCGCCTCGTTCTGAGCGTGCCGAATCCAGGTCCCGCGCCCACAAAAGCCGTCGCTGCGATGGCCGAACCGCATTGGCGATAGAAGAGGCTCTCGACCACGTTCACGCCGCGCGTCGAGGCGAGCTTCACCAGCGCGAACATGATCGCGAGGAGAAGCGCGGTCAGCAGCCGGAGCGCAATCGCGGCGAGCGGCCGTTGCTCGGCCGGACTGTCGGTTTCCCTTGTTCCCGTCAGGGCTTCTTCGCCGGTGCGACGTAGGGCCTGAACGCGCCGCCCGGCACCGCCGACGCGACCGGGCTTTCGAACCCGTCCTTGCTCACCGAAGCCACGCCGAATACCCAGTCGTCGATCCGGATATGCGGAAGGACCGTCTTGCACATGTCGGCGCATGCGCTCGTCGGGACCATGCGTGACATTTCCCATTGATTGGAATCGGTCCGGCGCCAGCGGATGTTATAGCTCGCGGCGGCCGGAACCGCCGTCCACGTGACCGTGGTATCCGTGCTCACCCCGCCCTCGACCTTGGCCTCCGGCGGCGGCGGAGCGCTGGCGATCGCGGCGAGCGCGGCGACGTTCAGCTTGGTCATCTTGGCGAGATACGGGAAATCGACATGGTCGACGGTGTCGCCATAGTGGATCCCGTTCTCGACCCGCACATCCTGGTGCTGCCAGTTGTAATTCTCCACCGCGACCGTGATCCGCGCGGCGGGGAATCCCAGCTTGAGGAACTCGATATGATCGCCGCCGCGGCTAAAGCGGTCGGTGCGCCAGATCTGACGGACGTCGAGCCCGATCTTCAACCGATCCGCGAGGCTGTCGAGGAAGCGCGAGATGTTGCGCGACGGCGCGTCATTCTCGCCGCCGAGGCTGTGCGTCGCCGCCATCAATTCGACCTGGCCCTGCGACCGCGGCCCTTCGGAAAGGACGCGCGCATGCGTGGAGTCGCATACGCCGTCGGAGCCGCAGCTATTGCCGATGATGTCGTTGTTCAAATCGGCGATGACGTTCCAGCCCTGAGCCTTCGCGTAAGCCGCGATGACTTTCGCGCCGTACAGGCCCTGCTCTTCGCCCGAGTCGAGCGAGTAGACAATCGTGCCGGGGAATTTGCGCTTCGAGAGGATGCGCGCAGCCTCGAGCACCGCCGACGAGCCCGACCCGTCGTCGTTCGCGCCAGGCTCGAACGCATTGGCGTTCATCGGATCGCTGACGCGGCTGTCGATATGGGCGGTGATGATCACCACGTCGTTCGGCCGATCGGTCCCGCGCTGGATCGCGACCATGTCGCAAACACGCGTCGGCGCGGGGAGCCGTTCACCGCTGAAGGTGTCGCACGGGCGGACGGTCGGAAGCCCGTCGCTCTTGAATTCGCTCTCCGCCCAGTTGAGCGCAGCGCCGATCCCACGTTTTGGGTCGGTCTGCGACGACAGCGTGTGCCGCGTCCCGAAGCTCACCAACGTTTCGTCATAATGCCTCAGCTGCGCGGCGCTAACCGGCGCGACGATCGCTCGCAGCTTCGCGTCGACCGATGAAGATGCGCGGTGCGGCGGCGGGGCTGCACCGAGCAGGCTGACGCACATCAAGATCGCGATCTTACGCATCCGACTCTCCCCTTTGTCGCTCCCGCAACTGGCATTTGCTCCCCGCCGGGTCTAGTGGCGCCGCAACCCCTTTAAGACTCAACGAGGACGCGTAACCATGCTTCGCAGCATCGACCATTTCATCGGCGGTTCCACCTTCGCTAGCGGAGAGCGGCAGGGCGATGTGTTCGATCCCAACCAGGGCCAGGTCCAGGCCAATGTCCGCTTCGGCACCTCGGCCGACCTCCAGAAAGCGATCGACGCCGCCAAGGAGGCGCAGCCGGCCTGGGCCGCGACCAATCCGCAGCGGCGCGCGCGGGTGATGTTCAAGTATCGGGACCTCGTCGAGAAGAACATGGATGAGCTTGCCCATCTGCTCAGCTCCGAGCACGGCAAGGTGCTCGCCGACGCGCGCGGCGACGTCCAGCGCGGGCTCGAGGTGATCGAATATGCGTGCGGCATCCCGCAGGCGCTGAAGGGCGAATATACGCAGGGCGCAGGCACCGGCATCGACGTCTATTCGATGCGCCAGCCCCTCGGCATCGGCGCCGGAATCACGCCGTTCAACTTCCCGGCGATGATCCCGATGTGGATGTTCGGCATGGCGATCGCCTGCGGCAACGCCTTCATCCTCAAGCCCAGCGAGCGCGATCCCAGCGTGCCCGTCCGCCTCGCCGAACTGATGAAGGAAGCGGGCCTTCCCGACGGAATCCTCAATGTCGTCCACGGCGACAAGGAAATGGTCGATGCGATCCTCGACCATCCCGATATCGCCGCGGTCAGCTTCGTCGGCTCGTCGGACATCGCGCATTATGTCTATTCGCGCGGCACCGCGGCCGGAAAGCGCGTCCAGGCGATGGG
>DATCJM010000013.1:0-7318 GCA_036562805.1 Sphingomicrobium sp. | reverse complement strand
ATGTGGAATGCCGATCATGTCGCGGCGTGGAAGCGCATCGTCGATTTCGTGCACGCCAATTCGAAGGCGAAGATCTGCCTGCAGCTTGGCCATTCGGGCGCGAAGGGTTCGACCAAGCTCGGCTGGGAAGGGAATGACGTTCCGCTCGACGAGGGCAACTGGCCGGTAATGGCGGCGAGCGACGTCCCCTGGTCGCCGGCCAACCAGGTGCCCACGCCCATGACCCGAGCCGACATGGACAGGGTCCGCGACCAGTTCGTGGCCGCGGTGCGGATGGGCCTCGAGTGCGGCTTCGACATGATCGAGCTTCACGCCGCCCACGGCTATTTGCTGTCGAGCTTCATCACGCCACTGCAGAACAGGCGCACCGACGAATATGGCGGGTCACTCGAGAACCGCCTGCGCTACCCGCTCGAAGTCTTCGCCGCGATGCGCGCCGCATGGCCCGGCGGCAAGCCGATGTCGGTGCGCATTTCGGCCACCGACTGGGCGGACGACAATGGCATCACGCCCGGTGACGCGGTCGCGATCGGCGAGGCGTTCGCGCGCGAAGGCGCAGACTTGATCGACGTGTCAGCGGGCCAGACCTGGGCCGGGCAGCAGCCGGTCTACGGGCGCATGTTCCAGACGCCGTTCAGCGACCGCGTCCGCAACGAGGGACAGCTCGCGACGATGGCGGTCGGCAATATCTACGAGCCCGATCACGCTAACTCGATCCTGGCCGCGGGCCGCGCGGACCTTGTGGCGCTGGCGCGGCCGCATCTCGTCGATCCTTTCTGGACCCTGCGCGCCGCGGCGCAGCTCGACTATCGCGACGTCCACTGCCCGCCGCAGTATCTCAACGGTCTCAGTCAGCTTGCCCGAAACCTCAAGCGCGAGGCGGAAGCAGCGGCGGCGCTGACGGTATAAGGTCGCCTAGAGAGCGACGGCGTCTAGAAAGACGCCGCCGGCCTCGTTGCCCGTGACCCAGCGTATCAGGCCCTTGACCGGCGGCATCATCGGAATTTCGAGCGAAACGGCCAGGCCTGGCTCCAACCCTTCCACGGCGGACAGCCGGAAGCCGCTGCCGGACATGTTGACGATGCTGGCCGGAAAGAGGCCGTTCGAACAGCGCACCAGCACCTCGAATCTGGTGTCGATGCGTGTCGGCCTAGGCGTGAGCTCGCGTCCCTCCAGCTTTCCTTCGAACTTCATGGCAGTCCACTTCCTGCACAAGATGCAAGTGCGCGATGACGCCAAGCGCCCGCCGCACGAACGTCGTTGAGTGGCAGGGGTCCATTCCGCCACGCTGATCCCACTAAGGACCATGATGACGCCGTTAACTCACTGCCCGATAAATAAGCGCGGTTGCCAGCCCGTTTACCATCTGGAGCAGGCGGCGCTTCGAAGCGTTGCCGCGCCATGCCGTGGACGCGCGAGCCGACCTACGAAAAGCCCGACATCAGCGTCCGCGCGACCACGCTGTACTACGAGATCGCCGCGCCGCTGATGCTGCCGTTCGTCGAGCGGCGGATCCTCAATCTGTTCCGCTGCCGCGAGGGCAAATGCTTCTTCCAGCGCAACAGCGAGCACCCGCCGACCGGCAAGGAATTCGACAAGCTGGTCCACCTGCAGCCGATCGCCCAGAAGAACGGCCGCACCGAACAATATCTTTTCGTCGAGACGGCCGACGAAATCCTCGCCTGCGCCAAAGTGCAGACGGTCGAGTTTCACGGCTGGGGAAGCCGCGCCGGCGAGGTGGAAACGCCCGACCGGCTGGTGATCGACCTCGACCCGGATCCATTGCTCGGCTTCGACAAGGTGAAGGACGCAGCAGTTCAGCTGCGCCGCTCGTTCGAAGCGCTGGGGCTCGAAAGCTTCGCGCTATTGTCCGGCGGCAAGGGAATCCACGTTGTCGTGCCCCTGGAGCCGGTCTCCGATTGGGACGAAGTGGACGGGTTCGCGAAGAGCTTCTGCACGGCGCTCGCCGAGGCCGCGCCAGAGCGGTTCACCGTCGCCTTGCCCAAGCCGCAGCGGCGAGGCCGCATCTTCCTCGACTTCCTGCGCAACCACCGCACGGCGACGGCGGTGATGCCCTATTCGGCGCGGGCTCGCGCGGGCATGCCCGTCGCCGCTCCGGTCGCGTGGGACGAGCTCAGGGACATCGACCGTTCAGATGCATTCACCATTGCCGACGCCGCGCAATTGCTGAAGCGCGCGCGGTCGCGGTCGCTGAAGAATTGGGCCGTGAGCGCTCAGCGCCTGCCTAGATTCCGGTGACGGGCTCCGCCCACTCGCGCGCCTTTTCCGCAGCGTTGAGCTCGCGGATCAAGGCGTCGACGCTGCGCGTCAGCTCCGGCAGGAAGGTGATCTCGTGCCGCGCGCCGCGATAGCTTTCGGCCATGAGGATCGCGTCAATGAGGATCGGCACGACGAGGCTTTCGGGGTCCTCGATCTCGCCGAGCCCGCGAAGCTTGGCGAGTGCCTTGCGGCGCGCCGCGACCGGATCCGACACCGCTTCCGTTCGACCGATGTGCCAAGCCATTTGCCCAACTCCCGCAAAAGAGGATCAGGATATGCCATTGGCGAATCTCGGGAAGTGGCGCCCGCCGCGCCGCAAGAGCGCTTTGCCGCTAACGGCCGTGGTTTCGATGATTCCGAAGTAAGTTTGCCCTTCGCGAACCAGCGCTTATCAGCGCCTCAACCTCAGGGAGAAAGTGCTTGATCAAGCGCGTCGCGGCTGCGGTCACAGCATTGTTGTCGCTTGGGAGCTGCGGGCAGGCACAGCCGTCCAACGACACCGTATTCGTGTCGAACGAGGCTGGATACGTGACCCTGGTCGATGGTGCGACCGGACGCATCGAAGGCAAGCTTGCGACAGGCGCCCGACCGCGCGGGATGGCGCTCTCGCCGGACGGAAGGACACTTTACGTGGCGGCGAGCAACGCCGGACGGATCGAAGCCTGGGACGTGCATTCCCATAATCGAACGGCAATTTACGACGCCGGCAGCGATCCCGAACGCTTCGCCGTCAGCCCGGACGGGTCGACCTTCTATATCGCCAGCGAAGATCATAGCGCGATCACTTTCACCGACCTCAAGACGGGCAAGATCCTGCGCGAAGTGCAGGTTGGGCCCGAGCCCGAGGGGGTGGGCGTCAGCCCTGACGGCAAGCTCGTCGTGGCGACGTCCGAGACGGCCAACCTCGCCCATTTCATCGACGTGCCTACAGGCAAGCTGCTCGCGAGCGTCCCGGTCGGTAGCCGACCACGCTTCGTCTTGTTCCTCAATCACGGCAGGACGGTCTGGGTCTCGTCGGAACAGCGCGGCACAATCAGCGTCTTCGATGCGGCGACGCACCGGATCGTCCGGACGATCGACCTCAACAAGAGCTTCAACATCCCCGAACCCGTGCAGGCGATCGAGATGCGCGCGACGAAAGACGAGAAACGTGTCTTCGTGGCGATGGGCCGATCGAACCGTATCGCCGAGATCGATCCGGCGACGGATGCGGTGGAGCGATCCTTCCCGACCGGTGAGCGCACCTGGGGAATCGGTCTCTCGCCGGACGAGACGCGTCTCTATGCCGCAAGCGGGCTGTCGGGAACGCTGACGATCATCGATGTGGTCCACAACAAGGTGCTGAGGACCGTCACGCTCGGCGGGCGGCCGTGGGGCGCGATCGCGGCGCTCAAATGAGCAGAAGATTTTTGCTGATCCTTGGGGCGCTGTCCCTCGGCTCGTGCGGCCTCGTCCCCCAGCCGACGCTGACTGCCTGCGCCGACCCGAACAACCTCCCTTTCTCGAACAAGGCGGGCCAAGGTTTCGAGAACAAGCTTGCGCAGATGATCGCCTCGGACCTGCACGCGAAGCTCGATTACGTCTGGTGGGCGCAGCGACGCGGCTACGTCCGCAACACGCTCAACGAGCGCAAATGCGACTTCTGGCCGGGCGTCGGAAGCAACGTCGAGATGGTCGCGACGAGCCGGCCATATTATCGCTCGACCTACGTCTTCGTCAGCCGCGCGAGCGAGGATCTGAAGGGGCTTACGCTCGACGATCCGAGGCTCAAGAAGCTCAAGATCGGCGTCCAGATGGTCGGCAACGATGCGACGAATACGCCGCCGGCGCACGCCCTCGCCAACCGCGGCATCATCGCCAACGTGAAGGGCTATATGCTCTACGGCGATTATTCGAAGCCGAACCCCCCGGCTGAAATCGTCCGGGCCGTCCAGCGCGGCGATGTCGATGTGGCGCTCGTCTGGGGTCCGCTCGCCGGCTATTTCGCGGCGCAGTCGCCGGTGCCGCTGCGCCTGGAGCCGGTGACTCCGTGGATGGCCGATATGCAATATCCGATGCAGTTCGACATCTCCGTCGGCGTCCAGAACGGCAACGACCGGCTGCTCAAGGAAATCGACCAGGTGCTCGAGCGTCGCTCCGGCGATATTCGCAAGCTCCTCGCCAATTATCACGTGCCCATCGTCGACGGCGGTTCTTGAATCACGATGCCGCGAATGACTATCGAAGCGCGGAGCCAATTGGACTAAGAAGGCATCTAATTCCCGCTGCGCCCCGTCCGGTTAGCCCGGATGAGCCGCCATTGAGTGCCTTGGGAGAGCATCGATGTTCCTGAAGAACTGCTGGTATGTAGGTGGCTGGGACCACGAGGTCATGGATGGCAAGCTGCTCGAACGGCGGCTTCTCGATGAGCCCGTCGTCTTTTATCGCGGCGAGAGCGGACAGATCGTCGCGCTCGACAACCGCTGTTGCCACCGCGGTGCAAAGCTGTCCCAAGGCCGCATCGAGGGCGATTGCGTCCGCTGCATGTACCATGGGCTGAAGTTCGATCCGTCGGGCAAGTGCGTGCAAATCCCGGGCCAGGACCGGATTCCCCCGCAACTCGGGGTGAAGAGCTACCCGGTGGTGGAGAAGCAGCATCTGCTGTGGATCTGGATGGGCGATCCGGCGCTCGCCGACCCAGAGAAGATCCTCGACATCCCATATCTCGACGACCCGCGCTGGAAGGGCATCCCCGCCTATCTGCACTACGATGCGAATTATCTGCTGATCGTCGACAATCTCAGCGACTTCAACCATCTGGCCTTCGTGCACACCAACACGCTCGGCGGGTCCGAGGAATATGCTTATGTGTCGAAGCCGAACCCGATCGAGCGCCTGCCGGACGGCTTCAGGGTCGTTCGTTGGCACATGGACAGCGACCCGCCGCCGTTCCTCAAGAAGGTCATCCCCAACAAAGCGGACAAGGTCGATCGGCGCAACATCGCACTGATGCTGGTTCCGGGCGTGTTCCTGATGGAGACCTTGTTCGCACCCGCCGGGAAGGGAGCCGAAAAGGGCGAGCGCATCGAAGGTACGCGGGAGTTCCGCAACTGCCAGTTCATGACTCCGGAAACCGAGCGCACGACGCACTTCTTCTGGAATTACCTGAACGACTTCGAAGGCGCGGACTACACCATCTCAATGTCGCTGCTGGAGAGCCTGATCGAAGGCTTCATGGAGGACAAGGAGATCATCGAAGAGCAGCAGAAGATGCTCGACGCCGACCCGACCTTCAAACTGGTCGCGGTCGCGGCCGACGTCGCGCTGTCGCACTTCCGCTACACCATGGACAAGCTGATCCGCGAGGAGCAGGCCGGCATCCACTTGCCGCAGCCGGCGCCAGCCATCGCCGCCGAATAGATTGTCTACCACTCCGTTCCAGGTCCGGGTCGCGGACGTCCGCGCCGAGGCGCTCGATGTCATGACCATCGAGCTGCGCGCGGAGGGCGGCGTCCAGCTTCCCCCGTTCGAACCGGGAGCGCATCTGGACCTTCATCTGCCGAACGGCCTGGTCCGGCAATATTCGCTGACCAACGACTGGCGGGAGCACGACCGCTACGTCATCGGCGTGGCCCGCGTGGCCGACAGCCGCGGTGGATCGAGCTTTGTGCACAGCGGCATTCGTGCGGGAATGGCGCTGACCATCGGCGGACCGCTCAACAATTTCGCGCTCGATCCCGATGCCGAAGGGTTCCTGTTCATTGCCGGCGGCATCGGCGTGACGCCGATCATGTCGATGATCCGCTGGTGCGTCGCGAACGGGAAACCGTGGCGGCTTATCTACGCTGCGCGAAGCCGCCAGCGCGCCGCCTTCTACGAGGAGCTGTGCGGACTCGCGCGACACAGCGCGCAATTCCATTTCGACGACGAATGCGGCCAAGTGCTCGACGTCGCGGCTGCGATCGCGGGCCTTCAGGACGGCGAGCGAATCTATTGCTGCGGGCCGACCCCGCTGATGGATGCGGTGAAGACGCTGACGGCGCATCTGCCGGCAGGCACCGTTCGCTTCGAATATTTCTCTGTTCCGGACAGCGACGGGCCGCAGGAGTCGAACGCCTTCAAGGTCCGGCTCGAGCGCGCAGGGGTCGAGTTCGAGGTGCCTGAGAACAAGTCGATCCTGGAGGTGCTGGAGGAACATGGCATCGAGCATCCCTTCTCGTGCCGCGAAGGCCTTTGCGGAACCTGTCTGACCGACGTTCTGGCCGGGGAGCCCGACCACCGCGATTATGTCCTCAGCGACGAGGAGCGCGCCTCGGGCAAGATGATGACCATCTGCTGCTCGCGGTCGAAATCGCCGCAGCTGGTGCTCGACCTCTAGCCGCGCTTGAGCACGTCCGTGACGCGGCCAAGAAGCAAATAAAGCTCGTCCATGTCGCGGCGACCGATGCGCTGGGTGATGCGCGCATATTCGCGCTCCGACTGCGGCGCTAGCTCGTCGAACAGCGCGCGACCCTTAGCCGTCAGCGCAATGAGCGCTCGCCGCTGATCGGAAATCGGGCGGCTGCGACCGACAATTCCGCGCGTTTCCAGATTCTTCACGGTTCGCGTCGCGCTCGGCTTGAGAATGAACACCCGCTGGGCAAGCTCGCCGATCTCGAGGCTTTCTGCCTCCATCAGCGCACGCGTGATGCGCCATTCCTGCTCGTTGAGGCCGTGACGGCGAAGCAGCCGTCGAAAGCCCCGCATCACCGCTTCCCGCGCGCGAAGCAGCGCCATCGGCAGCGACTGGTCGAACGGACGCATCGCCGCTGCCCGGGTGCGTGCGGAACCCGCGTCAGCCATCGACCACGCCGTTGCGCAAGGTGCCGATCCGCGGCGACGATACTTCGACTACGTCGCCTGGCTTCAGATAAACCGGCGGATCGAGCCGCGCTCCCGCACCCGGCGGGGTGCCGGTCGAGATGACGTCTCCGGCTTTCAGCGTCGTGAAAGAGGAGATGTAAGCGATCAGGTCTTCGAAGCTGAAGATCAGGCTCGCGCTTGTGTCGTCCTGTCGGAC
>DATCJM010000387.1:0-8283 GCA_036562805.1 Sphingomicrobium sp. | reverse complement strand
AGGATCGAGTTCCACACCTGCTGGCTGTCCTTCGACTTCTCCTTGAGCATCTTCTCGAGGTACGGGTTCTTGATCGAGAAGGAGCCCGACAAGGTCTTGTGGGTGTAGATGTTGGCCGGGATCGGCTCGATGCAGGCGCTGGTGCCGCCGGTGATGATAGAGATCGAAGCGGTCGGCGCGATCGCCATCTTGCAGCTGAAGCGCTCCATCACGCCCATGTCGGCGGCGTCCGGACAGGGCCCGCGCTCCTTCGCCAGCATCATCGAGGCCTGATCGACCTGGGCGCGGATGTGCTTGAACATCTTGAGGTTCCAGCTCTTCGCCATCGCCCCTTCGAACGACAGGTTCCGCGACTGAAGGAAGGAGTGGAAGCCCATGACGCCGAGACCGACGCTGCGCTCGCGCTCCGCGCTATATTTGGCGCGCGCCATCTCGTCCGGCGCGCGCGCGATATAGTCGGACAGCACATTGTCGAGGAAGCGCATGACGTCCTCGATGAACTGCTTGTCCTTGTTCCACTCGTCCCACGTCTCGAGGTTGAGCGACGAGAGGCAGCACACCGCCGTGCGATCCGCTCCGAGATGGTCCTTGCCGGTCGGTAGCGTGATCTCCGAGCACAGGTTCGACGTCGAGACCTTGAGGCCGAGGTCGCGGTGATGCTTGGGCATCGACCGGTTCACCTGGTCGATGAAGATGATGTAGGGCTCGCCGGTTGCGAGCCGCGTCTCGACCAGCTTCTGGAACAAGGAGCGGGCATCGACGGTGCCGCGCACGCTCTGGTCTTTCGGCGACCGCAGCGCGAACTCCGCGCCCTCGCGCACCGCCTCCATGAACTCGTCGGTGACGAGCACGCCGTGGTGGAGGTTGAGCGCCTTGCGGTTGAAGTCGCCGGAGGGTTTGCGGATTTCGAGGAACTCCTCGATTTCCGGGTGCGAGATGTCGAGATAGCAGGCGGCCGAACCGCGGCGCAGCGACCCCTGGCTGATCGCGAGCGTGAGGCTGTCCATTACGCGGACGAAGGGGATGATGCCGCTGGTCTTGCCGTTGAGCCCGACCGGCTCGCCGATCCCGCGCACGCGGCCCCAGTAAGTGCCGATGCCGCCGCCGCGCGAGGCGAGCCAGACATTCTCATTCCACGTGCCGACGATGCCCTCGAGGCTGTCGGAGACGCTGTTCAAATAGCAGCTGATCGGAAGACCGCGGCCGGTGCCGCCGTTCGACAGCACCGGAGTGGCCGGCATGAACCACAGGCGCGAGATATAATCATAGACGCGCTGTGCATGCGCCTGGTCGTCGGCGTAGGCGGCGGCCACGCGCGCGAACAGGTCCTGATAGCTTTCGCCGGGAAGCAGATAGCGGTCGCGCAGCGTGTCCTTGCCGAACTCGGTCAGCAAATCGTCGCGCTTGGCGTCCGTCTGGACGTCGAAGCGCGGCGCATGCACCGCCTTCGAGCTCGACGTGGTGGCGGTTACGTCTTCGCTGGGAATTTCACTGCCAGTGGAAAAATCCATGTCGCTTCCCCGTCCCTGATCGGCCCCATCGAGGACCGCTTGTTCACCTATTGTTCGACTCGGAGCCATATCGGTCATCCTAGCCGTTTTCGGCGCTCGACGGGGGTTTTTCCATCGGTCCCCTGTGGAAATCGGGGACGAGTTGTCCCGCCGCCGGAATATAAGCATTCCGGCGTCAGAACACCAGTGGTTGAGTGTTCCCCCTCTCGCGCTACTACCTATTGTGCCTAAACTAGAATCGAGCGCAAGGCGGTAAATGCAAGATCAACATAAAATCCTGTGGATTTGATCTTTTTGCGAATTGAAGCGCATCGGCCCCGCCGTGACCGCGGACGCACCCGGAGTGCTCGAAGGCTTGAGCCCTCCGGCGCTGATCGCGCGCGAGCGATCCGTGGTCGCCTCCAACTCGGCGGCGAAGGCTGCTCGGCGAACGGATCGACGGCGATCGCCGCCGGCCACGGCCAGATCCTGCAGCCTCTCGACAATCTCATTACCAACGCGCTGCGCTATGGCGAGCTCTTCAGCACTCCAACCGATTGCCGCGACCGGCCCGCTCAACTAAGCCAGCCGCGGCTCAAACAGGGGAAGCTATGTTCAACTGGTTCCAGGCCCTCCTCCCGAGGACCAGCGACTTCTTTTCGATGTTCGAGCGCCACGCGACGACGCTCGTCGCTGCGGCCAACGCGCTCGAGCAGCTGACGGCGGACGGCGCCGATCCGAAGGAAGGGATCGAGGAGATCAATCGCCGGGAGCATGAGGCCGACGACATCATCCGCCAGGTCCTCCGATCGGTGCGCCAGACGTTCCTGACGCCGTTCGACCGCGGTGCGATCACCTCGCTCATCGCCAAAATGGACGATGCGATCGACGAGATGCAGGACACGGCGCGCGCCATCTCGCTCTACGAGCTGACGAGCTTCGAGCCGGAAATGAAGCAGATGGTGAAGATGATCGTCGAAGCTGCCGACCTGACGACAAAGACGCTTCCGATGCTCCGCGACATCACGCGCAACGGAACCAGGATCCACGTCCTGACCGAGAAGATCGTGCAGCTCGAGAGCCAGGCGGACGTCGTCCATGCCGCGGGCCTCAAGAAAGCGTTCCAACAGCATTCGGGAACGCCGATGCAGTTCATGGTCGCGCGCGAAATCTACAAGCATCTGGAGCGGATCACCGACGCCTTCGAGGATGTCGCGAACGAAATCGACGGCATCGTCATCGATCACGCCTGAGCGGAGGCGCGCGTGTACCACCTTGCACTTCCGCTGCTGATCGGCCTGATCGTCGTCGCGCTCAGCTTCGACTTCCTCAACGGCTTGCACGACGCGGCGAACTCGATCGCCACCGTGGTCGGCACGAGGCTGATCAGCCCCGTCGGAGCGGTCGCCTTCGCCGCTTTCTTCAACTTCGCGGCTTACTTCCTCGCGCTCAGATGGCCCGCGCTGCACAATGTCGCCGAGACGATCGGCAAGGGGCTCGTCGATAAGGACGTGGTGACTCCGGCGGTGGTGTTCGGGGCTCTTATCGGCGCCATGTTCTGGAACGTCGTCACCTGGGTGAAGGGCATCCCGTCGTCGTCGAGCCACGCGCTCGTCGGCGGCATCGTCGGCGCCGGCCTCGCCCATGCGGGCTTTCCGAGCATCCAGTGGATCGGCCTCAACAAGACCCTGATCGCGATCGTGCTGTCGCCGATGCTCGGATTGATCCTGACGATGGGGATCATGCTTCTCACCAGCTGGCTTGGAGTTCGGGCGAGCGCGCGCGGCGCCGAGCGGACCTTCCGCGGGCTTCATCTCGTGTCGTCGGGAACCCTCTCGCTCAGCCACGGCCTCAACGACGCGCAGAAGACGATGGGGCTGATCACGGTGCTGCTCTATTCGACCGGCTATCTCCAGGGACATTTCGCAGTGCCTAACTGGGTCGCGCTCAGCTGCTACGTCGCGATGGGCCTCGGCACGCTGACCGGCGGGTGGCGCGTGATCGAGACGATGGGGACGCGGATCACCAAGCTTTCCCAGCACCAGGGCTTCAGCGCCTCGGCGGGCGCATCGGTGATGCTGTTCGCGGCGTCGTGGCTCGGTATCCCCGTTTCGACGACGCACACGGTAACCGGATGCGTGATCGGCGCGGGAGCGGCACGCAGGGCGTCGGCCGTGCGTTGGGGCATCGCGGGCAATGTCGCCATCGCCTGGGTCATCACCATCCCGGCCTCGGCGATCGTCGCGGCGTTGTTCTACTGGCTGATCAGCGCGGAGTTCGTGCGATTCGGGATTACCGTGGTGGTCATCGGACTGCTTGGCTGGTTGAGCTCGCGGATGGTGCGGCGGCTTCTGCCGCAAGGAGAGCAGGCATGAGGCCACGACTGATCGTCGCAATATTGTCGCTGCTGGCGCTCGGAGCAGCGCCGGCGCCGCAAGTCGACATGAAGCGCATGAGCGAGATCACGCGCCTGCTTGCGTCCGACGCCTTCCAGGGACGAGCGCCGGGGACGCCCGGCGAAGCGAAGACGATCCCTTACCTCATCGAGCAGTTCAAGGCGGCGGGCCTCGAGCCCGCGGGCGAGAACGGCGGGTGGACCCAGACCGTCCCGATGATCCACACGCAGCTCAAGGCGCCGATGAGCTTGTCCGTGCGCCAGGGTGGGCAGACGGTGTCGCTCAACGATCCGGACGATCTCTATCTCGGCACTGTGCGGCCAGTGGACCAGGTGAAGATCGACAACGCGCCGATGGTGTTCGTCGGCTATGGCGTGACGGCGCCGGAGCGCGCCTGGGACGATTTCAAGGGCGTCGATTTGCACGGCAAGGTCGCCGTAATGCTGGTCAACGATCCCGACTTCGAAGCCGCGGCGGGCGAGCCGGTCGCGGGCAAGTTCGGCGGCAAGACGATGACCTATTACGGCCGCTGGACCTACAAATATGAAGAAGCTGCGCGACGCGGGGCGATTGCCGCGCTGGTCGTCCACGAGACGGACGCGGCCGGCTATCCGTGGAACGTGGTCAAGAGCCCGGCCGGCGAAAGCTATGCGATCGCACTGCCGGCGGACCAGCCGCAACCGGTCTTGCTGCAGGGCTGGATGCAGCAGGGCGTCGCGGCGGCGCTGCTGAAGCGCGCCGGTTATGATTATGCGACGGTCAAGCGCGAGGCGCGAACCGCCGCCTTCCGGCCGATCGACCTCAAGGCGAATTTCTCGGCCGACATTCCGGTGACGGTCGCCCACATCACGAGCCAGAATGTGCTCGGGAAGCTGACCGGGACGACTTATCCGAACGAGGTTGTGAGCTATGGCGGCCATTGGGACGCTTATGGCATCGGCCCGCCGGACGCGCAGGGACGGACGATGCGGCCGGGCGCGTCCGACGACGCGCTCGGGCTTGCGGCCATGCTCGAAGATGCGCGGCTGTTCGCGAAGGGGCCGCGGCCGCAGCGAACCTTGCTGTTCGCGGCGTGGACCGGCGAGGAACGGGGACTTCTGGGCTCCGAATATTACGCCCAGCACCCTTTGTTTCCGATGGAGTCGACGGTCGCGAACCTGACCTTCGACACACTGCAGTTCAACGGGCCGGTCAAGGACGCGGTCTATGTCGGTCGCGGGCAGAGCGGCGACATGGAGGCGCTGTTCGCCAATGCGGCGAAGGCGCAGGGCCGCTACGTCACCGACGAGAATCATCCCGAGCGCGGATTATTCTATCGCGCCGACCATTTCTCCTTCGCCAAGCGCGGCGTTCCGGTGCTGCTCGATATGGCGCTGGCGGGCGCCTACGACATGCAGAACGGGGGGCGCGCGGCGGGCGAAAAGTGGCTCGATGACTTCACCACCCATTGCTACCACCAGACGTGCGATTCGTGGGCGCCGACGTGGGACCTGCGCGGCGCCGCGCAGGAAGCGACGCTCTTCTATGCGATCGGCGCGAAGCTCGCGAACAGCCGGCAATGGCCCCAGTGGAACGCAACGTCGGAGTTCGCGAAGGTGCGTGCGCAGTCGGCGACTATACGCGCCCATGCGATCGGGAGAGGGGAACGCGGCCGCTAATTGTCGTGCCGCATCGCGTGCATCATTTCGTCGTGATCCTGCGGCGCACTCGCGACCAGCGCTTTATATTGTTGGGGCGACATCTTCGGCAGCTTCTGGATGAAGGCGACCATGTCCCAGATCAGGTCGTCGCTGTGCGTCTTGCCCCACGCCGGCATGGCAGTGAGCTTGACGCCATGCTTGATCGTCCAGAACTGCTGCGCGGGCGGCAGGTCTGTCCGCGCGAGGTCCGGCGCCGAGGGATAAAGGCCCTGGTTCAACTCGCTCGCTTCAATGCCCGGACCCAGATGGCAGCCCGTGCACATTTCCTGATAAAGACCGGCTCCGGCGGCAATGCGCCTGGGGTCGCCCAGGTCGCGCGGAACAGGGATGTCGCGCGCCCCGCGCGCGATTGCCCTCTCCCTCAGCTCCTGGAGCAGCCCGGAGACCAATCCGGAGTGCGGCGCGTCTGCAGCGATGTTGTAGACGCCAGTGTAGACGAACGCTCCGGCGAGCGCCGCAATGACGATCAGCACGACGGCGACGAAGGCGGTACTCGGCAAATGTCGGCGCAGATCAGGCATCAGATAACCCTTCAGTTCAACTTGAGCCGAATGAATCCCATGACTCCGGTCGGATTGTGCCCTCCATAAAGAGGCGCGAGCGCATCCGGAACGAAGTTGACGGAAAAGAGGCCGCCGGCGCCGAGCGCGAGATGATCGGCGATGCGGAAGTCGCGAACGGCGCCGAGCGACAATTTGCCGACACGGAAGGCGGGACCGTCTTCAATGTCGAGCAACTCGCGGTTTTCCACGATCTCTCCGCGCCCGAATAGGGTCCAACCGGCGTGCTTAAGCGAACCCTCCGCCGCCACGCCGTCGTCCTTGTGGCCGTTAACGACCTTGCGGCCCCAGGCGAGGGTCGTTGCCGCATGCCAGTCGGGAGCCAGGTCGGCGGCCCACAGCGCGCTCGCTGACCAGCGCTTCTGGTCGACGCCGGGTTCGAGCTGTTCGGGATCGACGAGGTGCGCCCAGCTGCCCTGCAGCGCGAGCGTCCGCGTCGGGTTCCACGAGACCCGAACCGACGTCGAGTCGAGCGGGCCCGTCTCGATGTTCCACCGGTGCTGGTCCGGCTCGCGGCCGTTGAAGCGGCTAGCCTCGATCTTGAACCGGTCGAGAACGACGCCGGCGGTGACGACGCCGAACGTGATGTGGGTGGAATCCAGCCAGTGGTGGGTGATCGGCGCCTCGGGCGAATCCTCGATCGATTCCCTGTGCATGAACGTGGGCGGGCCGAATGCCGGCTCTCCCGGCAGCCCGGCATAAACGAAGACGCTGCTCCTGGAGCCGATGTTCTGCGATGCGGAGGCCGACAGCTCCATGAAGAAATCGTGCGGGTGCTGCCGGTCGATCAGGCGATCGCGGCCGTTCGCCGTCTCCCCGCTCGCAAGCAGCAGCGGATAGCCGCTCGGCCCCATCAGCGGATCGGGGCTGAGCATTGCCCGGAACTGAATCGTGCCATCGCCGAGCGGATGCTGCGCCATGCCCATCAGCATTCCGCTGACGAAAGCTTTGTCGTCGCCGCGCGGGCCCGATTGGTGATCGTAGACCAGGTTCACCGTGCTGTGGGCCATGAGCATCCAGTCGCCGGACATGGCCATGGGACCGCTCATCGGCGTCGATGCATCTGGTTGCCAGGCCGTTCCCGAGGACTCGCGCTGCTCGGGGTAAGCGCCGAGCGCCGCGTTCATGGTCATGCCGTGGCCGCCACGCTGGGCTTTCATGTCCATCTGACCCATCTCACCCACCTGGCCCATCTGCTGGTGATCCATCGGCATATTCATCGATCCGCCGGACGTTGGTGGCGGCATGGGCATCGTCATCGATCCGCCCGAGCTTGGTGGCGGCATGGGCATGTCCATCGATCCGCCTGAGCTTTGTGGCGGCATGGGCATGGCGCCCGGCTGCATCGAATGGCCCATCGGCATGGTCATCGCCTCACCGGTTCGATGGTGGTGCGCGGGAGCCTTCGCTTTTGAGGCGGCCTTGCTCCGCGACTTGTTTGCAGCCTTCTTCTTCGGCGCAGCTTTCTTCTTCCTGGATAGCGTCTTTGCGGCCGGCTTCTTCGACGGCATCGGCATGGTCATGCCCGGCATATCCATCTGGGCCGCCGACGCGGGGTAAGCAGCGAGCGCGAAGGCACCCGCCGCAGCAAGCAATAGAAATTTCACCGTCAGTCTCCCGAGAATCGTCGTTTCGAATTCTCAGCGGTGTCGTGGAGGCGGAGTGGCGATCTCGTGAGGGTTATTGGTGTAGACCGCCGGCGTTGCGAACTGCGGGATTTGCCGACTGGGCTCGCGCACCTCGGACGGCGAACCCGGCGCCGCTACAGCGACCGCCATGCACATGGCGATGCAACAATTCTTCCCGGCCGCCTTGTCGTGATCGCCGGAAGTCGCCGGCGGAGCCTGACAGTGGCCCGCCATCGAGATCGACATGTCATGATGCGGGGACGCCATGGCGGCGGCACCGACACCCGGCGCAAACAGCACCGATAGGGCGACAAGGATCGCCAAGATTTTCCGAACGCTCACGAACCGGACATATCGGCGTGTCGACTGCGTTATTCAACCGCGTGAACGGGCCGAGGGCAGGGCAGTTTATTTGCGCACTTGTCACTCGACGCCCTTGCCGGGTGCGCGCAATAAGACCGATGTGCGGGGGCACCTCATCTTCGTCGGCGGCATCCTGGCCGCGCTTG
>DATCJM010000386.1:0-2913 GCA_036562805.1 Sphingomicrobium sp. | reverse complement strand
GAGGCAGAGCAGGACAAAGGCGAAGAGGTTGGCGACGAGGTCGCCGGAGCGGTGGTGCGCAAGCTCGTGCTCGATCACGAGGCGGCGCTCCCTCAAGCCGTAGAGCCCCTCGAAATCGGCCGGGACGGCAATGATCGGATCGATGATCCCGAGGGCGACCGGGCTTGTCACTTCGGACGAGCGGACGATCCGGACGAAGCCGGCCTGTTCGAACGGCCTCGATGTGGCGAGGATCGCGCGGCGGTCGCGGTGGAAGGCGATGATGCGGCTGAGGAACAGAGCGGCAGCGACTGCGCCCCATACGACAAGCGCAAGCATCGGCCATCCGCCGAGGCGCTCGAAGGCGGACGGCTGCGCGACGTTGACGCTGACCATCGACAAGGCCGAGGCATGGATCGGATCGGTCATTGGCGAGATCGAAACCGGAACGCGCCGTTCGACCGTGTGCGTAAGGGTCGGCATGAACATCCGCGCCGCGGGGATCAGCCACAGGCCGTAGGCCGCGCGAGCGCCGAAATAGCGGCGAACCGGCTCGCGGACGATGAGGACTAGCAGGACGAGCGCCGAAGTCGCCAGAAACGTGCTCAGCAGCCAGTCACTCATGACTTGAGCTCCTTCAGGATCGCCTCGATCGCGGCGATGTCCTCGTCGTCGAGCGCATCTTCCTCGGCGAGGCGCGCGACCAGCGGCGACAGACGGCCGCCGAACAATTGATCGACGAAGCGGCGCGATTCGCGGCCGACATAGGCATCGCGCGCGACAGCGGCGGAGTAGAGGTAGCGGCGCCCTTCCTCGCTGTAGGTAATCGCGCCCTTGGCCGACAGGCGCGACAGCATCGTCTTGACCGTCGCGATCGACCAGCCTCGCTCAGCGGGGATGCGGTTTGCGACCTCGGTTGCGGTAAGCGCGCGGTCGCTCGACCAGAGCGCCTCCATCACTTCCAGTTCGGCATCGCTGATGCGCACGGACCCGCCTTTCGACTACACTTGTAGGCGATTCGATTACGTTTGTAAACAGTCTTGGCCCAAAAGTGCCGCCCGAGTGTCGGAATTTCTTACGCTTCGCCGAAACCGTGCGAGCGCTCGAAGGCCAGAAATGGCGAAAATGTACCGTTTATTTGAATTGGCACGCGCATTGCTACTATAAGCGCGTCCACTTGGTTCCACACCAATGAAGGGGCGGTTGCAGCGGTTCTCTGGTCCCCTGCGCCGCCCCTTCTTAGTATTCAGCGCACCAGGATCAGGCGGCCTCGCCGAGCAGCTGCTGCAGCTCGCCGCTTTCGTACATCTCCATCATGATGTCGGACCCGCCCACGAACTCGCCCTTCACATAGAGCTGGGGGACAGTCGGCCAGTCGGAATATTCCTTGATCCCCTGGCGGATTTCCGGGTCCTGGAGGACATCGACGGTCTCGTAATGGGCCCCGAGACGCTCCAGGATCGCAACCGCGCGGCTGGAAAAGCCGCATTGCGGAAAGAGCGACGTGCCTTTCATGAAAAGGACGATGTCGCTCTTCTTGACGATGTCATCGATGCGGTTGCGGGTGTCAGTCACTGTTCGTCTCCGGTTCGGGCACCGCCGTTTCGAGCTGCAGTGCGTGAAGCTCTCCCCCTACTCGCCCCCCGAGCGCGGAATAGACAGCCTGATGCTGGCGGATCCGGCTCAACCCTTCGAAGCTGCGGCTGACCACGCGCGCGGCATAATGGTCGCCGTCGCCGGCAAGGTCGCGGATCGTGACCTCGGCGTCCGGAATGGCCGCCTTGATCAGCTCCTCGATCTCGCTTGCTGGCATCGGCATCAGAGATTCGTCGCCTCGATGATCTGACGCCGCGCCCCGATCTCCTTGTTGCGCAGCGCCTCGCGCACCTTGTCGTCGTCGATGTCGACGCCGGCGGCGGTGAGGTCGCCGAGCACCTTGCGGATCACGTCATGCTCGCCCGCTTCCTCGAAATCAGAGCGGACCACGTCCTTGGCGTAGGATTCGGTTTCCGCTTCCGACAGGCCCATCTGCCGGGCGGCCCATTCGCCGAGCAGCCGGTTGCGCCGCGCGATGATGCGGAACTTCATTTCCTCGTCGTGCGCGAACTTCGACTCGAACGCCCGCTCGCGGTCGTCAAACTGGGTCATGCGTTCCCCTTGTGCAGTTGCGCCACGAGATAGGATGAGCGGCGCGCGGGCGCAACGCGCTAGGGCGCTCTGCGAACCCACCAGCGGACCGCAAGCACCACCACCGCGCAGGCGATCGTGTCGGCGAGCCAGTCGAGGGGATCGCTGTCGCGGTGAAGCACCGGAATCGCCTGGGCGACCTCGATGAACGCGCCGAACAGCGACAATGCGACGATGAGGCGAAGCGTGCCGACCCGCGGATAGGCCAGGCTCCCGAAAATGCCCATCGTCGTAAAGGCGGCGACGTGCTGAAGCTTGTCCGACGGATGCCCGGGAAGCTGGGGCGGGTGCGGGATCAGCGCCATCACCAGCGACACCAGCACCGCCGCCCAGAACAGCAGCCGCACGAACAGCTTCGAATCGCGGTCGCGGGGCAGCCTCACTCGACGTGATGCGCGCTGGTCTTCTCCCGCACCTCTTCGCGGGTGACGCCGGGCGCCAGCTCGATTAGCCTGAACGGGCTGTCGTGGTCGGCCCGCTGGAACACCGCGAGGTCGGTGATGATCATGTCGACGACATTCTTCCCGGTCAGCGGAAGCGTGCACTCGGGAATGAACTTGGGCGCTCCGTTCTTCGACACATGCTCCATCACGACGATGATCTTCTTGACCCCGGCGACGAGGTCCATCGCGCCCCCCATGCCCTTGATCATCTTGCCGGGGACCATCCAGTTGGCGAGGTCGCCCCAGACCTGGAGCCGCCGGCCGAGCTCGCGCTCGGTGAAGCCTTCGCGCTCGAGGATGTCCT
>DATCJM010000397.1:0-1652 GCA_036562805.1 Sphingomicrobium sp. | reverse complement strand
TCGGAGCGAAGGCTGCCGGTCGCATGCGCGCCGCCGGCATCGAGCGAAGCGATCGCGATCACCGTGGGCGCATTCTTCGGCAGCAGGATCTGGCCCGTGCTGGTGAACGGCCCAAGCTTCGATCCGCCGCTCGCCCGATAGTTGAAGCCGGCGGCCGTCGGGTCGAGCAGCAGGTGCATCGCCTTGATGCCCATCGCCTCGTTCGGGCTCTGCAGGAACAGGTCCACGCGCGGACGGGCGATGTCCCCGTCGAGCACCATCCTCAGTGGCCCATATTTCGCCTGCCGCCCCGACGCGACGATATGAAAGGTGCCGTTCTTGAAGCGCTCGCCGGAGCCCGACAGCCGGAGCTTCGGCGAATAGAGCTGCAGGTTGGTGAAATGGACGATGCCGTCGGTGCCGCGCTCGAGGTTCGTCGTCAGCGACGGCAGCCCGCCGGTCAGGTCACGGAAGAAGCTGTTGTCGAGACGACGCACCCATGCCTTGCCGGTGCCGACCACGTGCGAACCATGTCCGTTGGGACCGGGCACGACCTTGAGGTCCGTGACGACGTCGACGATACCGAGCCCGGGGATCAAATAGCGCTGCATCGCGCCAGACAGCAGCACCTGGAACTGGCCGGTGACGAGATCGATGAGGACCGAGATTTTGCCCGTCCACTTGGCGCTGGTGAGGCTGAGCCCGTCGCCGCGGACCAGCTTCGGCGTGATCGACAGCCAGCCCTGTATGGTGGGATTGGCGAGCATTGCACCCGCGACGTCGCCAATCCCCGTGATCGCGCGCGCGGAAAGCCGGATCGGGACCCGCATCGGCCACGGTCCGAGCCGCCCTCTTCCCTCGGCGTGCAGGCCGAGGAAGCCGTTATTGTCGAACTGCACATAGTCGGAGGTCAGCCGGTAGGAATAATCGGCCGTCGCGAAGGGACCCTCGAGCGTCCACAGCATCCGCACGCCTTTGCCGGTCATGTTCGGGAACAAAGCGGTGGTACGAAGGAGGTCGATGCCGACGCGTATCCCGCGGAAGCGGTTGCCGGCGAGGTCGACCGCGCCTTTCGCTACGGCGCGCAACTCGGGTGACGCAGCCGTCAGCTCACCGTCGAGCACGCGGTCCCTGAGGGTCGCGCTGCCGCGCACCGTGACCGAGGGCGCGGTCAGGCGCTGGAGCTTGCCGGTCAGGAGCTGCGCCGGAGCCCACTGCCCCTGGAGGCGGTACCGCCCCTCATCCACGCCGAGCGCGAGGCGCGCGGTCGGGCGGCCGGAAAGGTCGAGCGCGGCGCTGCCCCGCCAGCGGGTCCAGCTGCCGCGCCCGCCGATCGCAAGGTTGATGGATCGCTTCGTTCCGATGATTGCCGGAACCAGTCCGTCGGCGGGCGAGATCACGCGTGCGGCGACGTCGAACTTGTCGCGGTCGGGTTCGGCATCGAGGTGGATCGCGATGCGGTCGCCGCCATTGTTCATCAGCGCCTGCAGCTCGACCAGCGCCCGGCCGGAATGGACGTCGGCCTTGCCCCAGACACGACCGCTTCGGGCCTTTCCGCCGACCTGAGGGCCGACGTCCAGCCGATCGACCCGGAGCTCGCCAACGTGGATGTCGAAGCCCGGAAGGATCGGCCCCTTCTTCGTGCTCGGCTTGAGCTTCGGAAGCCGGACGAG
>DATCJM010000344.1:0-4094 GCA_036562805.1 Sphingomicrobium sp. | reverse complement strand
CCCGGAGGCGACCTCCAGGCCGCGGTCGTCGAGGTACTGAAGTCCGTCTACGATCCCGAGATTCCGGTCGACATCTACGAGCTCGGCCTCATCTACGACGTCGAGATCAGCGAAGACGGCGATGCGACGATCACCATGACTCTGACGACGCCGCACTGCCCGGTCGCCGAATCGCTTCCAAACGAAGTCGAGCTTCGCGTGCTGTCGGTGCCCGGAATCCGCGACGCGGTGGTCAACCTGGTGTGGGATCCGCCGTGGGATCCTTCGAAAATGAGCGACGAGGCTCGCCTCGAACTGGGAATGTTATGATCTTTCGAGACGGGCCTTCGACAAGCTCAGTCCCTCCTCAGGATGAGCGCACGACGGAGAGTATAGATGAATGACATGACCGCTCATCGTGAGCAGCCGCTGAGGCCCTCGAAGCGGCGTCTCGAACGGCCTGCCGCGATCACGCTGACGCCGGGGGCGCTGGAGCGCGTCGCCGAGCTGATGGCCCGCGCTCCCGACGGCGCGGTCGGAGTCAAATTGTCGACGCCGCGGCGCGGCTGTTCCGGCCTTGCCTATTCGGTCGACTACGTGACCGACGAACAGCCGTTCGACGAGAAGATCGAAACGCCCGCGGGCGCCTTCTACGTCGACGGCGCGTCGGTGCTCTACCTCATTGGTTCGACGATGGACTGGCGCGAGGACGATTTCGCCGCCGGCTTCGTGTTCGACAATCCCAATGCCAAGGGCGCGTGCGGCTGCGGCGAGAGCTTCACCGTCTAGTTTCCCGGAGGACCATGGAACAGATCAGCGGCCAGAGCTTCACAGGCTCTGTCGAAACGGACGGCAAGACCTTCGTCGAGTGCACCTTCACCAACGTCGACCTCATCTATCGCGGGGCGGAGCATCCGCTCTTCGAGCGCTGCACCTTCAGCGGCAATGTCGGTTGGGATTTCCTCGGGTCGGCGAAGACGACGATCCAGTTCCTCCAGCGCATTGCCAATGACGACGGCGGCGACAAATTCATCGCGCGGCTCTTCGCCAAGGGCCATTATCTGGGCGATTGAGGCCGCCGGCGGCCGTCATTTGGGTCAGAAGTGACGGCGCGAACTTCTACTGCCGCGGCGCGGGTGCTATGGTGTCGCCCGCACAGGAGGTGACCAATGCGAGTCTCTTCGACCCTGCTGGCATGCTCGATGTTGCTCGGCGCCGCTTCCGCCGGCGCCGCAACGCTTCAGGGCAGCAAGACTCCCGTTGCGAGTTCAGCGTCCAATTGCCCCCGGACCACCAGCTACGTCGCCGACCAGACCGGCGTTTATCGCAACGAACCGCTGCGGCCGAGGAAGCTCACCGAGCTTCCGCCGGGAACCACCTACATGGCGGTTTACCGGCAGATCGGCGGTTGCGATGCGCCGCTGACGATGGCGGAGTATCGAAAGGCGCATAACCGGTAGCAGTCCGTCCGCGGGGCCGAACCTGGAGGGGGAATCGGCATGTCACGTGCATTGAGCCTGGTGTTTGCAATCGTCTGCTACGCGATCTTCTTCGCGACGTTCCTGTACCTGATCGCGTTCGTCGGCAACTTTCCGGTGCCGGCGACGGTCGATGCACCGCCTTCCTCGCTCGCACCCGTCATGGCTGCAATCGTCGACGTTGCGCTGATCGCGCTGTTCGGCCTGCAGCACAGCATCATGGCCCGGCCGGCATTCAAGCGCGCCTGGACGCGCATCGTGCCGCCGGCGATGGAGCGCAGCGTCTACGTTCTCGCAGCAAGCATCGCGCTGCTGGTCCTGTTCTGGTTCTGGCAGCCGATCCAGGCCGACATCTGGCAAGTGCCGGGCAACATGCGCTGGCTGCGCGACATCCTCTGGGCGATGTTCTGGGGCGGATTCGGAATCGTGCTGGTGAGCACGTTCCTGATTAATCATTTTGAGCTGTTCGGACTTCAACAGGCGTGGCTGAACGTCAGCGGGAGGGAGGCAGAGGCGCCCGAGCTGAGGCAGCCTCTATTCTATCGCTGGGTCGCGCACCCCCTTTACGCCGGCTTCTTCCTCGCCTTCTGGTCGACGCCGCACATGACGGTGGGGCATTTGCTGCTCGCGCTCGCGCTGTCGATCTACATGCTGATCGCGATCCGGTACGAAGAGCATGACCTGACCGACGTATTCGGCGAGGATTACCGCCGCTATCGCTCGGGCGTCGGCATGCTGGTGCCGCGTTTCAGGCGGCGGAGCGCCTGAAGGCTGCTCCGCCGCCTGCCCCTCCCCTGGCTCTGAAGCCTTAGAAGCCGAGGCTGAACCGGATCGCCCCGCCAAGATCGTTCGGCGAATTGGCGATGTGCCCGGGATCGCGCCGGTAGAAGAGATTGCCGCCCAGCCAGGCATTCCCGCTCATCAGCAGCGACCCGTAGCTAAGCTCGCCATCGACCTCGCGGCCGTTGGGGCGCAGCGACATGGTCTGGAACGAGTCCGTCGCCATGCCGGTCACATAATCGTACGAAGTCGGAAGCATCATCGCGAAGCCACCGCGGACGACGCGGAGCGGCTGGGCAATGCGCAGCCCGATGCGGTCGTTGGCTCCGAAGATGCCGAGCTTCGCAAGATCGAAGGAATAAGCGTCGGTCTGGAACTTGCCGGCGGCGAACCCGGTCCAGCCACGACGCGCGCTGAGAGTCGAGCTCCAGCCGCGGCCGAAGTCGTGCCGCGCTTCGGCATCGACGAACATCGAGCTCGAGCCGCCGCCGCCGAGCGCATTGCCCATGCGCCCGCCGAGCAACGTCTCCCGCTCCTCCAGCCGGCTGAGGCCGAGCTGGAACCAGTTGCTGCCCACCCGGTGATCGACCGCGACGCTGGTTAAGCGGTAGGGCGACTGCGGCCGCGCCGTCTGGACTTCGCGCCAGACATCGCCGGTTTCGCCGGAGACCGTCACCCCTGTGCCGCCGAATTCATGGCGCACCGCCATGCTGCCGTTGCGCTTCGCGAGGAAGCCGGGGCTGCCCGTGATGTCGTTCGCGACGAGGAAAGAGCCTTGTTGCGCGCCGGTCAGCCGCCGCTCCATCTCCTTCGCGCCTCCGGCAAAGCCGAATGCTACGGCCGTCTTCTTGTCGAGCCGCGCGATCGCCGTAGCGGCGATCAGCCGTGAGTGGTGCTGGTCGTCCGGGCCGACGTTCATCCGCTCAAGCTCGAACCCTTGCGCGAGGTCGTGGCGCTGGCGCACCGTCATCGCGACGGTGACCGGGCCGGCGCTGCTGGCCGCCACCTGCACGTCACCCTGAAGCGACCGCGTGAGCGGCCGATCGACCGGCGCCTGGCGGAGGGTCTTGGCGAGGTTGAGAACGTAGGCTCGGCTGTAGCCGTCGAGGATGACCGCGCCCATCGACTGGCCCTTGTTGGCGTCGCCGGCCGGCCCGGGCAGGTCGCCGTTGACGCCGCCGACCGGCGTCTTGCTGTCGGCCATCGCAGTGGCGCCCTGCGGCTGAAAGGCGCGCGCGATGTCGAGCGCGCCATGACCGTAGACATTGTCGATCCCCGGCGCGCCGAGGTCGTCGGCGCTGTTGAACAGGATCTCGACGATCTGCTTGCCGGTAAGGTTCGGGAATGCCTGCGCCATCAATGCGACCGCGCCGCTGATCGTCGGCGCCGCGAAGCTGGTCCCCGACCACAGGAACTGCGCGCCGGTCTCGTCCGGGGCACGGTCGTTGTAGCCGAGCGCCATTAAATAGAAGTTCTCGCCGGTGCCGGCCCGATCGGAGAAGTCGGAGATGACGTTGTTCCCCGACGTCCCGCCGAGGGAGCCGGCGATGATGACGGATCCTGGAAACTGTTGCGCCGGGGTGAGCGCGAATGGGTCCGGATTGGCGGTGGCGTCATTGCCCGCTGCAATCACGATGACGATCCCCGCGTTCACCGCGCGCTGGAGCGCAGCGATGAGGTCGGAACCGGGTGCAGAGCCGCCAAGCGAGAGGTTGATCACCCGCGCACCGGCGAGACGCGCGGCATCGACTCCCGAAGCGATGGCCGGGTCGTAAAAGCTGCAGCCGTCCTTGCTGGCGCAGGTCCCGGGCTGGTCGGCACGTTCCATCACGATCGTCGAATCGAAGGCGACGCCCA
>DATCJM010000326.1:0-6872 GCA_036562805.1 Sphingomicrobium sp. | reverse complement strand
GCCGTGCTCCTCCTCGCCGCTTATCTCGCCGCCTTCCTGTGGTCGCAAATCTGGGTTGCGGAGGCTCTGGGCGCCCCAATCAAGGCGCGCTTCAGCCCGAGCCTCGTCGAGCTTCTGACGATCAACGGCTGGCTGCTCGCGTGGCGGATCTTCATGCGGGCGTGCTTCAGCGCTTACGCTTATGGACTGACCGAGGGGCTGATGTCGGTTCCGCGTCTCGTCATCGGCAACCTCATTGCGATCCTGGCGGCCGCACGCGCGTTGACGATCCATATCGGCGGCGGCGCGACCCGGTGGGACAAGACGCAGCACATCTTCCCGGCGGAGCTGCCTCAATGAGGCCCTCCCTTCGCTTCCTCGCGCTAGCCGTCTTCGGATGGGCCGGTGTACGGGCGGCAAGCCTCGGCGTTCTGCCCGGCGCCGAGATGTTCCAGATCGAGCGAAGCGAAGCGAAGGCGCCGCCGATCATTCCGACGCAATTTCCCGACATCGAGCCAATCGCGCCCGCACCGGCAGCCGTCGCGACTTCCGATTTCTATCCGGCGGCGATGGCGTATCGTGCCGCGCCCCAGCTGCCCCGCCCGCCCGAGGCTGCTCCCGTCTACTACGGTTGGACAGCAATGCCGCCGCCACGGCAGAGCCGCACGCCCCTGGCCGATTCGCTGCGCGATCCTCGCGATCGATTCTATTCGCAACTGCCGGAGCTCGATGAGTGGCCGCTCTCGCGCCTCGCCTCGCTGGCGATGGCATCGCGCCCGACGGTCGTCGCGCCGGCGGTAAGCGTTCCGGCGACCCTGAAGCGCAACGGCATCGATCGCCTTCAACTGACTGCCTGGGCGCTTCTGCGCGCGCAGGCGCCGGCAGTGGCAGGTTCGCAATCGCTCGCGAGCGGCGGCTCCCTCGGCGCAAGCCAGGCCGGATCGCGCCTGACCTACAACTTCACACGCCAGATTGCGGCGACATTGCGCACCAGCTCGGACGTCGGCCGCCGCGGCGGCGAAGTCGCAGCTGGTCTGCGCGTGCAGCCCGTCGCCGGCATTCCTGTGTGGATCGACGCCGAACGCCGCCAGCGGCTCGGCCGCTACGGTGGCGGCCGAAGCGCTTTCGCCTTGTTCTTCGAGGCGGGGGTCTATGATCGCCCAATGCCGCTGCACTTCCTGCTCAACACCTATTTGCAGGGCGGGGTGGTCGGCTTGCGCAGCCGCGACAAGTTCGTCGACGGCGCGCTCACGCTGACGAGGCCGGTCTACAAGCAATTCTCCGCCGGTTTCGGCGTCTGGGGCGGCGCTCAGCCGGGCCTCTATCGAGTGGACGCGGGCCCTCGCGTCACCATGCGCGTCCGCAACAATATTCGGGTCCATTTCGACTGGCGTCAGCGCCTCGCGGGCAATGCGCAGCCCGGCTCGGGGCCGGCCGTGACGCTGGCGGGTGACTTCTAGCCGCTGGCGCTTGGCCGGAGCGGCTGTTTCCGTCTAGTCTCGGACGGCCGATGAACATCTACCTCCCCATCGCAGGCCAGTCGGTGAATGCGCTTGTGATCGTCCTTCTGGGCTTCGGGGTCGGCGTGCTGTCGGGGATGTTCGGGATCGGCGGCGGCTTCCTGACCACGCCGCTGCTGATCTTCTACGGCATTCCGCCCACTGTCGCGGTCGCATCGGCAACGACCCAGATCACCGGCGCCAGCGTGTCCGGCGCGATGGTCCACATGCGCCGCGGCGGCGTCGACCTCAAAATGGCGGGGGTGATGATCGTCGGCGGCTTGTTCGGCTCCATCGTCGGTGCCGCCCTCTTCCGAATGCTTCAGGCCAGCGGGCAGGTCGACGTGGTGATCAGCCTTCTTTACGTGCTGATCCTCGGCTGGATCGGCGCCGTGATGCTCAAGGAATCGCTCGCCGCGCTCGGGTTTCTCGGCGCTCCGCCGGCGCCGGACAAGCCGGCGCCGCACCACAACCGCTGGGTTGCCTCTTTGCCGCTGCGGTGGCGCTTTTACAGTTCGGGTCTCTACATCAGCCCGATTGCGCCGCTCGCGATCGGCTTCCTCGCGGGCGTGATGACGGTGCTGCTCGGGATAGGCGGCGGCTTCATTCTCGTCCCGGCGATGATCTACTTGCTCGGCATGCCGGCCCGTGTGGTGATCGGGACGAGCCTGGTGATGATCCTCACGGTCAGTGCCGGAACGACGATGGTTCATTCGATGACGACGCGGGCGGTCGACATCGTGCTTGCCGCGCTGCTTCTCGCGGGCGGGGTCATCGGCGCTCAATATGGCGCGCTACTGACGACGCGAATGAAGCCCGATTACCTCCGGCTCGCGCTGGCCGTGATCATCCTGCTGGTTGGGCTGCGGATGTTCCTCGGGCTGTTCTGGCGGCCCGACGAGATTTTCTCGATCGAATATCTGTGATGCGGCGTATCGCTCTCGCGGCACTGGCCCCGCTCATCCTCGGATCCTCGAAGCCGGTGCTGGTGCCGGATGTCTCCGCGCGTCAGGTGGAGATCCGCTACAGCTTCTCGGGCGCGCAGCTGCTGCTGTTCGGCGCCATCGCCTACCCGGAAGGGCGCACTCCGAAACAGCCCGCGGATATCGCCGTCGTGCTTCGGGCGCCCGACCAGCCGATCCTGGTCCGCGAGAAGAAGAAGATCGCGGGGATCTGGATGAATGCGGATTCGAGCCGCTTCCGCTCCGCGCCGAGCTTCTACGCGGTCGCATCGTCGCGCCCGATCCGCGACCTCGTCGATGACCGTACGGCGTCGATATACGAGCTCGGAATCCATAATCTCCAGCTTTCGCCGGGCGGCGGGTCGCTGCCGGATCGGGACCAGCATTTCGAAGCCGGGCTTCTCGACCTGCGTTCGCGCGCCGGCCTCTATTCCGAGAGTCCGCACGGCGTCGAAATTACCGACGGCATCCTCTACCGCGCGGTGATCACGATCCCGAGCCAGGTCCCGGTCGGAACCTACACGGCGGAGACCTTCCTGATCGACCGCGGTCACGTCGTCGCCGCGGCGACGCGCGACATCGAGATCAACAAATCCGGCTTCGAGCGTTCGGTTGCTCTCGCGGCGCGGCGGGACCGGTTCCTCTACGGCCTCGCGTGCGTTATTTTGTCGCTGGGCCTCGGCTGGGCTGCGGCACTGGCCTTCCGCCGACGCTTCTAAGCCGAATGTTAACCGCTCCCGTTTAAATCGCTGTCCAAAGACAGTCTGAGGAGCGTGACGATAATGGACGATCAGCCGAACCTGCGCGAATTTCTCAATGAAGTGAGCAACTTCACCGAGGAACCGACGCCTGCCGCGGCGAAGTCCGGCCATGTCGGCCTCGGCGCAATCGGCGATGTCGTGGAAATTGCGGGCTCAGGCTCGCAAATCCGGATGCAGGCCTCCGCGCTGATGCCGCTTCAGTCACACGGCGACCCCTCCGTCGCCATGTCCGGCCAGGTCGGCAGCCAGGTGAAGATGGTGGTTGGGGACGCGTGGCTGATCGCCAACGTCCGGACATTGCGCGCCAACGATGGCGGCGAGTTGATCGCCCACGTCGACTTCCTCGGCGAAGGCAAGAAGGACGCCAAGGGCAAGCTCAGCAGCTTCCGCCGCGGCGTCACCCGCTACCCCATTCCCGGCGCCGAGGTCATGCCGGTCACCACCGACGATCTGCGCGCCATCTTCGCAGCGAGCGACGAGCCTCACATCGAGATCGGCACAGTCTACCCGACCGACGACATTCGCGGCGCGCTTTACGTCGACCCCATGCTCGGCAAGCATTTCGCGGTTCTGGGATCGACCGGCACCGGTAAATCGACGTCGGTCGCGCTGATCCTCCATCGCATCTCGGAGCTTTCGCCCGAGGGTCACATCCTGATGATCGACCCGCACGGCGAATATTCGGCTGCGTTCAAGAATTGCGGCGAGCTGTTCAACGTCGACAACCTGCAGCTGCCCTACTGGCTGATGAACTTCGAGGAGCATTGCGAGGTCATCCTGACCACGCAGGGCCAGGAGCGTCAGCGCGACGCCGACATCCTCGCCAAGTGCCTGCTCGCAGCGCGGACGAAGGGCAAGGATCTCGGCCAGCTGGGCAAGGTCACCGTCGACAGCCCGATCCCGTACCTGCTCGCCGATTTGAACGGCATCATCGTCAACGAGATGGGCAAGCTCGACCGCGCCGGCGATACGCTGCCGTTCCAGCGGCTGAAAACCAAGCTCGACGAGCTTCGCGCCGATCCGCGCTACACCTTCATGTTCTCGGGCATGCTGGTGTCGGATTCGATGCCCGGCCTCATCGCCAAGCTGTTTCGCCTGCCGAGCCACGGCAAGCCAATCTCGATCGTCGACGTGTCGGGCGTTCCGTCCGAGATCACGTCGGTCGTGGTATCGATCCTCGCCCGCATGGTGTTCGACTATGCGATCTGGTCGCGGACCGAGGCGCAGCGCCCGCTGCTGCTCGTCTGCGAAGAGGCGCACCGCTACGTGCCGAAGGACGAGAATGCCGACGGCCAAGCCGTCCGCAAGATCCTCGAGCGGATCGCCAAGGAAGGCCGTAAATATGGCGTAAGCCTCGGCCTTATCACGCAGCGTCCGTCGGACTTGGCAGAAGGCGTGCTGTCGCAGTGCGGCACGATCGTCTCGATGCGCTTGAACAACGACCGCGACCAGGCGTGCGTCCGGGCTGCGATGCCGGAAGGCGCGCGCGGATTCCTCGACGCGATCCCGGCACTCCGCAACCGCGAATGCATCGTCTGCGGCGAAGGCGTCGCGATCCCGATCCGGGTCCGCTTCGACGATCTCGAGCCGGAGAAGCGGCCTGCCTCGTCCGATCCGAGCTTCGCCCGCCTGTGGCGCGAAACGGGCGACGAAGGCGGGATCATCAGCCGCACGATCAAGCGCTGGCGCGGCCACGGTCGGTAAGGGCATAGCCGCTTGCGCGGCATGCTGATGGGGTCCAGGAAAATAGCCATGTTGCTGCTGTCCGCCGCGATTGCATTCGCGGCACCCGTCGCCGCTGATCAATTTGCGGCGGGACAGCCTCGGCAAAGCCAAGTGACCTACGCAGACATTCGCGCCAGCCTTGCCTTGGGTTGCAGCGACGGCAACCAGGGCTTCTGATACGAGCTCGCGAAAATGCTCCTCAAGGGTCTCGGGGGTCCGGCGGAGCCCGATAAGGCCCGGCGGCTCCTCGGGCAGGCTTGCGTGAAAGGATTCGTTCGAGCCTGCCAGATTCAACCACGCTGAATTCGCTCAGCCCCTCTTCACTCCGACGGTGAGCAGGGCCTTCAGCCGCGCCTTCACAGCGTCGGCGAGATGCGTGTCGACCACCGGAGCACTCGTAAAGCGGATACTCAGTGGGTTCACCGGAGTGCCGTTCTGGCGCACCTCGAAGTGGACATGGGGGCCGGTCGAAAGGCCGCTCGACCCGACGTAGCCGATCACCTGCCCCGCATGCACGAAGCTGCCCGGCGAGGTGACGATCTCGCTCATGTGGCCGTAGAGGCTCATGATCCCGCCGCCGTGCGCGATCTGGACCTCGCGGCCATAGCCGCCCGCCCAGCCTGCCGCCGCCACCTGTCCGTCGGCGGCAGCCACGATCGGGCTGCCCCAGCCGGCGCCGATGTCGATTCCGGCGTGGAAGCGCGTGAAGTGCAGGATCGGATGATAGCGATAGCCGAAATAAGAGGTGACGGGCCCCTGCGCCGGCATGATGAAGCCGCTCCTTTCCGCGGGCGCCGGGCGATCGGTGCTGGCGGCGTCGATCCATTCGCCTCGGCCGTTCGCGGACCATCTCACCAGCTGCAGCGCCGACTGGCCGATCCGCTGCAATCCGGCGTAGAGCAATTGGTGATCGGTCCCGAGCACCAGATCAAAGGAATCCGAAGGCCCGACGTCGCCGACATCGATTTCCGTGGCGAGCGCGGCAAGATATTGGGCCGCGACCTCCGGCGTCGCTCCTGCCGAACGCAGCGACCAATAGAGCTCGTCGCCGGCCGCGCCGCGGATCCGCAACGGTCCGCCCGCCACTGCGATCGGTGGCGGCGCGGGCTGCGCTGCGACCGGGACGAATGCCCGCTTCGGAGCGAAGGTAATCGGCTCCGCGGCATCGGTCGGAGCCATCGGCATTCCGGTTACCCCACCGCTCGAAAGCGGCGCTAGCGCGAGTGCCTGCCACTGGTGCTGGTCGTCGCCGGGCTCGGCGCTGTCTCTCGGAAACGACGCCCACGCGACCGTGCTGCACAGCAGCGCGAACAGACCCGCGCTTTTCCAGCCCGGCTTCGGCCAGGCAGGTGTGAGCGAGCGGCGCAAAGGATGCGCGTGGCTTCGTGACGTCAACATCACCGCCGGTGTCTCGAATCGAGGTTAAGACCGGCTTAAATTCGACGAACGGAACTTGCTCTCGCCCCGCGCGCTGCCACACTCAAAGCTATGGCGCCGCGTTCAGACGCTCCGGTCCGGGCCATCCTCGGTCCGACCAATACGGGCAAGACGCATCTCGCGATCGAGCGGATGTGCGGCCATTCCTCCGGTGTCATCGGCTTCCCGCTGCGCCTGCTCGCGCGCGAGGTCTACGACCGCGTCGTCGCGATGAAGGGGGAGAAGCAGGTCGCGCTCCTCACCGGCGAAGAGCGCATCGTGCCGCCCAACGCCCGCTACTTCCTCTGCACGGCCGAGAGCATGCCGGTCGGAAACGAAGGCGAGGAACCACGCGATTTCGCCTTCGCTGCAATCGACGAAGCCCAGCTCGGCATCGATCCGGAGCGCGGCCATGTCTTCACCGACCGGATGCTCCGGGCCCGGGGCCGCGAGGAGACGCTGATCCTCGGGTCCGAATCGCTCAAGCCGCTCGTTCGCGAGCTTCTGCCGGAAGCCGAGATCGTCACGCG